>JANYEA010000016.1 GCA_025363385.1 Bacteroidota bacterium
AGCTAAATAAATGAATGTAAATGCCAATAATTTTAAAAGCGTAACTTTAAGTGTAAACAGAATCCAGGATTAAGAATTACCAGTGTAAGGAAATATCAGGATTTAATTTTAAAAAGGTAAGGTTTATTTAGGACTAGACATATTCATTATATGAAGGGTTCTAGATTGGTTTTGCATGATAGATATATTCTTTTAAGAAAAAAAGCAATTGAATTAATTGAACTGCTAAAAAAGGAATATCATCTTTCATAGATGATTAAAAAGGGTTAACTATAGTGTTGGTTCATCTGCTTTTAGAATAATCGGAAGATTATGTGAACTGGAATAAAAACTTTTATTCCAGCATATTTTTTTTCCCACTATATTTAAAGAAATCTTTATTTCAACCCCTAAAATCATTAGTATGACAAATGTTGATTTAGTTAAGGAGGCATATTCTAATTTTTCTACTGGCAATGTAAGTGGTGTTTTAGCCATGTTTGACGCTGCAATTGAATGGCATGAATGCAAAGGTATGCCTTTTGTTAAAGGAGATGGTATTTTCATTGGACCAGAAGCAATAGTAACTAATGTTTTTATGAATCTCCCAGTATCCTTTGACGGATTTAATATAGCAGTAAAGGAAATATTTGGTGCAGATGATAAAGTTGTAATGGTAGGTTATTATCAGGGAACGAATAAAGCTACGGGTAATACATTCAAAGCAAATGCTACGCATACCTGGACAGTTAACAACGGAAAGGTTACCCATTTTTTCCAAGCTGTGGATACTGCTACAATTAGCAGATAACTTAAAAATAAAGAAATACACAATTATTGAAAATAATATTAAATCAAAGGAAGTATAAAATGATAAATACTGAATCGATACGGGTTACAAATCCTGTCATTTCATATGTATTTCAAACCATTTCTTATTAAATTCAAACTTTAGGTTTAACCTATCGGAACATTGATAGGTTCACTGGCATTTATTTTTGTATTTAGGTTATCTGAGAATTTCGTCCGAGCCTAATTTAAAAAATTGTTCATGTAGTTAAAAATTGTGGTTGTTTGCATCATCAGACTTACATGCCCTTGTGCAGGAACAATGGCCAATTGTGATTTTGGCATCGGCTGAAGATCTGCAGCTACAACACCCCCAATTAATTGATATGTTTTTATCAATTCAATTTTATCGAGCCCGTCATTATCACCAGATATAATTAATACAGGTGCAGATATTTTTGCAATATTTGAGTCTCCAACATCGAATGTTTCTTTGGAGAAAACTAACATTTGCTCTAAAAATTTTCTCCATTTAGTTTTATCTGGAGCCACTGCATCATATTCATTTTTCAAAGGAGTGTCATCAAAAAATTCAAGCTTAAAATTTTCTAAACCACTGTTTACTATTGGAAGCCAACCTTTGGTTTTATAAGTAGAAGAAATAATTACTAGTTTTTTTAGCCGTTTTGGACTTTGAACTGCAAATTGGTAAGCCACAGAACCGCCCATACTAAATCCTGCAATATCTGCACTGTCAATTTTTAAATAATCCATTACACCCTCAACATCACTAGCTAAGGATGTAATCGATAATTTTCTTTCTGAATATGCTGTATGCCCATGTCCCTGCATTTCAATGGCAATTACTTTTCTGGTTTTTGACAGTTCAGGAATCAACAGGCCCCAGTTCATTTCAATTGTATAAAATGCCCCGTGCAACAAAACTAAAGGTCTGCCTTCGCCATAAACCTCATAATAAACTTTGATACCATTTACTGGGGCATAACCACTACTGGAAGGTTTTATTTGCTGACCTTGCGATTGGAAAGAAACAAACATAATTGCAATCAGTAGTTTTAATTTACTAAGAATATTTATTTTAAAAATATTTTTCATAGTACTATTTATTTTGACTCTGCTAAAAAAGTTTCTTCTAATATACTATTAATATTTTTTCTTTAATAGGATGATAGAAAATCGAAGCCTGTCAAGTACTATTCGCTTTTTTGTGTCGCATTAAGCCATCTATTAGCATTAAGCAAGTATGGAATTTATCCGAAGCTTTCTAAAAATACCCTCCCAAGGGTATATCAGAGATTATGAAACAGAATACTTTTGATGCTGAGTGGTTCATAGAACTCATTTTTATAATTAATCTGTCATTTCTTTTTTTTTCAAAACTAAATAGTATGAAACAAATCATCTGCCTGCTAATCTTAATGACTTCATTTTTAATATCATTCGGTCAAAAAAACAAAAAGAATGCCGCAGATGGGAATGCATTCAATATAGGTATTATATATGCTAAGCCAACCAGGGTAGAATTTGAAAAATATTTTTCTGTGGTCGCTGATTCGTTACACCTCAATGCATCTATAATACCTAAGAACACCTACGGACTTGCTATTGCCTACACTATCTTAAATGAAAAATGGGAGTTCGAAATGGGTGGAGGTCTTACTTCAGGCATTAAGGAAAGAAGTAGTAATACATCAAAAACGAATACTGCTTCTTTAAGCACAAGCACTATTGATATTCATTTTGGAGTTTCTAAATATATCTTGGGCCCTTTATTTATTGGCTTTGATTTAGGGGCCATCAGTAATGCTGGAAAATTTGAAGTAGTAGAAACCTCAGGTACCTTATTCGAATCAAGCCCTGAGAGCCATAACCCATTTAAAGGCTATGCTTTTTCTGTTAGACCAAAAGCAGGTTTCTTTTTCCCTTTCAAAGCCGGTACTTATTCCGGAATTAAATTAAATGCTTTTTATGATTACGGAATCTCGAAATATGAATTTTATAAAAATGATCTATTTCAATCAAGATTGAAAAATTATGTTGGTGCTACTAAATCTTCTTTTAATGGTTTTGGAGCACAATTGGTTTTGGTTTTTGGTATATAATCAAAGTTTAGATTATTCTGTTTGAATTAAAAATATATAGTAGCGGAAAAGTCTTAAAAGAAATATCAGTCTATGAAAAAGGCAATCACATTATTTACAGCCATTTTATGGTTTGGCATTATTTCTGCTCAAATTACCAAGGAGCAAAATGATCAATTGATTGAACAACTCAAATTAAAAGAGCAAAGAGATCAAAAGATTATCCAAAACGCAAATGCAGCTGAAATTTTAAACATCAAACCTTTTTCTAGTGATAGTATCATTGCGATTGTAAAGAAAGTTGATGGGAAAAAGGATTTAAGCCTGCTGGAATTTTTTATTCATAATAATTATGGGGGTAATGAATGTGATCAACTTGAAAAGTACGGACTTGCAGATACTTTTTACTTGTCGGTAAAAAACAATACCTATTACAAAGGAATGCAGTCTTTATCGAAATTAGAAGGATACTATTATGCCAAAAATCGATATGATTATGCCAGGTCTTTGTACAAAAGAAAAAAATTTCAAGAAGCCATACCAGAATTTGAATTTGCTTCTTTTTATTATAAACCAGATTCCTCTTACTATTACGCAGGTAAATCGGGCAGCTATTTATTGGAATCAGGAAAAGCAATTAATATACAGTCCGTATTAAACAATTATAACAAAGCGATAGAATTAAGTATAAAAAATAATTTATTTTTAAGAGAAAGGGGAATATTTTATTTAAGAAACCTTAAAGATACTTCTAGTGCTTTTGAAGATTTTACCAAAGCCACTCTCTTAAATTCAAAAGATGATATTGCTTTCCAGTACTTAGCCAGCATTCAATATTTCAAATTAAATTATAAAGAAGCAATTGCTAATATTTCGAAAAGTATTGACATAGATAAATCCAATGCTGAATATTTTTTTAAAAGGGCTGTCTTTTGCAAAACAATCAAAGCTTATGCCAATGCTATAACTGATTTAAACGAAGCCATTTTTTTGGAACTAACAAATGCACCCTATTATATTTATAGAGCTCAATGTAATAAGGCACTGAATAATTATACGGCAGCATATGACGATTATGGTTTTGCTACCCTTCTAAACCCTAAAGACGAAGAATCTAAAAAAGAATTACTAAAGCTTGATCCCTATTTGAAATCGGAATATGAGAAGATGGGCTTTACAACTCAAAACGCGTTTCAATTTTTTATGGATAGAGCAGAAAAAACTGCAAAATTATCTGAGGGATTTAATATGGGGCCTGCTGTAATGAATTATTATAAATGTATTCAGGTGGAACCTAAGAATCCCATTCCCTATCATAAAGCAGGCTTGATTTTTAAGGGTTTAAAATTGAATCAATACGCAGCACAATTTTTACGATATGCAGCATTTGCAGATGGGAAAAACCCTGAATACTTTACTGATTTGGGTCACTATTATTTAGATAACGAATTGAATTACAAAGCAGCTTCCGGATGTTACGATACTGCTGCTTTAATGGGTTCCGTAAATGCCAAAATGTATATGACTAGCGCTGCAGTGAAAAAGGTATATTTAAATAAATACAATGAAGCCCTAAAAGATATTAATATTGCATTAACCATTGAACCCACTAGCAAAGATGCAAAAATGGTTAGGGGGCTTCTATATCTTGAGAATCTGAAAAATTACAATGCAGCATTATCAGATTTTGAAGCACTCATTAAAATAGATCCTAAAAATGTAGATTATATCGATGCTTTGCAAGCCTGCAAAGAAGCCATGAAAAAATAAATTTAAAAAATAAATGGGAGTTTAGAATGAATAGCAGTTTTTAATGACAAAATTCATTATCTTATCTGGCAATCATTTTGGCAATGAATTAAACCCCACTATCATGTTACCTGCCACTCAAAATACAATGCCTCAGAAATTTCTAAGAATTCTATTAGGGGCATTTATGGTGTTGGCTGCCATTGGGCACCTGACTTATCAAAGAGCTGAATTTCAAGCCCAGGTTCCAGATTGGATTCCCCTGAGTAAAGACTTGGTAGTTATTTTATCTGGAATTGTAGAGTTGGGCTTAGGATTGAGCATGATTTTTTGGAAAAGCCAGCGAATAAAAGTGGGCTTGGCATTAGCGATATTTTATGTGTTGATCTTTCCCGGAAATATTGGTCAATATGTAAACCATATAAGCGCTTTTGGACTTGATACAGATAAAGCCAGATTAATTCGTTTATTTTTTCAACCCGTTTTAATTGTATGGGCTCTTTGGTCAACCGGCGCGTTACAATTTTATTTTACCAGAAATAAAAAATAAACCCCGCTATTTCACATGTAAGGTAATTTCTTTTTCTTTTGTCAGAAAGTCTGCATCTACTAATTTCTTTGCACCACTTTCTAATAATGCTGTATCAGGCACTTTTACGATGGGTTGTATACATGACATATTTTTTTCTCTAAATGGAATATTGTAACTGAGGTTATAAGCAGAAATGATCGACCATCTTGATTTTTCGGAAGTATTCGCAGCAGAACGATGTAAAATATTACTGTGAAAAAATAATACATCACCAGGTTTTAATCCAACATACACTAACTCGCAATTTTTTTCTGCCTCATTTACAAAATCAATATCTGCTCCCTGTTGCTCACCCGCAAAACTGTGCTCAAAGCGTTGCATTTTATGACTTCCTTTTAATACCTGCAAACATCCATTTTCCTTTGAAGCTTCTGTTAGTGCAAGCATCACTGATATCATGGCTTCCGGATACAAAAAACCATTTTTATACCAATAACCATAATCCTGATGCCATTCCCAGGCTCCGCCCACTTTTGGTTCTTTCTGCATTACTTTAGAATGAAAATGGCACACTTTTCCATCAGTTCCTAAAAGAGCTGTCACTGCATTTACCATTCTCTCAGAACGAGACATTAAACCAAATGAATCATCTCCAGGTGTAAACCATAAAGTAAGCCTTGTGCGTTTGCCAGTTTGGTCATTAAAGTCCATTGAATTGCCTATCACATCCTCATCAAGCGATAGTTTGTAAAGAAGGCTAGTTTCTTCTTCCGAAAAAAAATGCTCTTTTATTAAATAACCATCCCGATGGTAAGCTTGTTCTTCCTCATGCGTTAACTGGTACTGCATACAGATTCTTCATTTTATTACCCTAAATTTAAAATACTAAATCTTAACTGCATGTATAAATCTTCCTTCTTTTTATTAACGATACTACTTCTTGGCTCAATCGCTGGTTTTTCACAAAAAACAAAAAAAACAATCGAAACAAAAATAACTACTCCTGTAGCTTATGACAGCTTATTCAAAGGCTTGCAATGGAGAAATATAGGGCCATTTCGTGGAGGTAGAGCCAATACCATTGCTGGCGTAATTGGCAATGATCAAGTGTTTTATGCTGGTTATACAGGCGGTGGTGTTTGGAAAACAGTAGATGGTGGTTTACACTGGAAAAATATTTCAGATGGTTTTTTTAAAGTGGGTACCATTGGTGCAATTAGTGTTTCTGAATCTGATCCCAATATTATTTATGTGGGTTCTGGAGAACATGCTGTTCGAGGTGTAATGACTTCCTATGGTGATGGTGTTTATAAATCTACGGATGCTGGAAAAACATGGAAAAATATAGGCCTCATGCATAGCAGACATATTTCTAATATCGCAATCCATCCTACTAACCCTGATATTGTTTTTGTAGGCGCGCAAGGAACGGTGCATGGACCGAATAATGAAAGAGGTGTTTATAAAACTATAGATGGCGGACTTAGCTGGAAAAGAACTTTATATGTAGATGATAGCACAGGCATTAGCAATTTAGTGATAGATATGAATAATCCCAGAGTCTTGTATGCTGCCACTTGGCAACACCGCCGTTATCCCTGGACGATGGAAAGCGGTGGCCCTGGTAGTGCCATTTGGAAATCAACGGATGCGGGTGAAACATGGAACAAAATCATTTCAGGATTGCCAGTACAAATGGGAAAAATTGGCATTACAGTTTCAAGAGCTAACTCCAATAAAGTGTTTGCAATTGTAGAAGCAGAGAGATCGAAAGCTGGTTTATACCGATCAGATAATGGAGGTAATACTTGGAGCCTTATTTGTAACGATAATAAAATTACTGCACGTGCATGGTACTATATGAAGATTTTTGCAGATCCTAAAAATGAAGACATCGTGTATGTGCTGAATTATTCCGTATCAAAGTCAATCGACGGCGGAAAAACATATAGCGATCTGCCTATTCAACATGGCGATACACATGAACTTTGGATCAATCCCAATGAGCCAAAAACAATTGCCCTTGCAGATGATGGTGGTGCTTCCATATCCTATAACAATGGTAAAAGCTGGAGCAGTTTAATGAACCAACCCACAGCACAATTCTATAGGGTTAATGTAGATAACCGTTTCCCTTATTGGGTGTATGGTGGGCAACAGGATAATACTTCTGTGATGGCTGCTACCAGAAATAATGGGGCCGGTCTTTCCGAAAAAGATTGGTTGGTTGGCCCTGGTGGTGAGAGCGCCTACATTGTGTTTGATCCCAATAATCCCACTACTTTATTTGGGGGTGGATACCAGGGATTTATTGATGTGATGGATGCTAAAACAAAAGAAGTGAAAGATGTGCAGGCATATCCTTCAGTAAATATGGGTGGTGAACCAAAGGAAATGAAATATCGATTTAATTGGAATACGCCTCTTGCAGTATCACCGCATGATCCATCGGTTTTATATCAGGGTGGGAATGTATTATTTAAAACTACAAATGCTGGCATGAGTTGGGATGTGATTAGCCCAGATCTTACTAGAAATGATACTTCTAAACAAGGCCCCGGCGGCAGACCCTTTATTAATGAAGGTGCTGGTGGTGAAAACTACAATACCATTTATTATGTGATGGAATCATCTTTGGAAAAATCTGTGATATGGACTGGTTCTGATTGCGGATTAGTACATCTTACCAAAGATGGTGGTACCAATTGGACAAATGTTACACCCGCAGGTTTACAAGAATGTATGATTCATTCGATTGAGTTATCGCCCCATGATAAAGCCACAGCCTATATCTCAGCCACACGTTATAAATTCAATGATTTTGCTTCCTATACTTTTAAAACAACGGATTATGGTAAAACATGGACCAGGATAGATCATGGTATTGATCAGGATGATTTTATCAGAGTGATTAGAGAAGATAAAAAAACAAAAGATTTATTATATGCAGGAAGCGAACGCGGGTTTTATGTTTCCTATAGTGGAGGTGCTAATTGGACTAAATTACAATTGAATTTACCCTTAGTACCAATTCTGGATATTGCTATTCACGATAACGATTTGGTTGCTGCTACTGCTGGTAGGGCTTTTTGGATATTAGATGATATTGGTTCTTTACAACAGTCAAGTAACCTGATTACAAAACAGGAAATAAAATTGTTCAATCCCAAACCTGCTATGCATTATAGCGGAGCAAGGTATAGTGCTGAAATGGACAATAGTGATGCTACCAATGGCACGAATCCATTGCAAGGAGTGATACTCGATTATTATTTACCTGAAATGGCTGATACTAATTTGTTGAAATTAGTGATCACTGATTTGAATAATAAAATAATCAGAACTTATACCAATCAGAAAGATGAAAAGTTTAAAGCCTTTCCTGGTGGCCCATCCCCTGCAGTATTAATTCCATCTGAAAAAGGACTAAATCGTTTTGCATGGGACTTAACAGGAGAAGACATTAAGCCTTCTGTTCCAGGCTTATCCGTTTTGTCGGGATATAGTGGGTATTCTTTTGCCCCTGGAAAATATAAAGCAAAACTTAGTTACAAAGGGACAGAACTTGAAACAACCATAGAGGTGTTGCAAGACCCTAATTTAAAAGTTACATCTGCCGATTGGAACGAACAACAACAATATTTACTGCAGGTGACGAAAGACGTTTCTGAAGTTTATACTATAGTAAGTCAAATTCGATCTGTAAAAAAACAAATGGAAGCTTACAGTGAACTATTGAAAAATAATTCCGATTTTAAAGACATGCTTGAAAAAGGTAAAGCGCTAACTGAAAAACTCAACCAATTTGAAGCTAAGTTGGTTGAATCAAGACAAAAAACGGGTCAGGACTTTGTAAATTATCATGGTAAGTTAAATGCAGAATTCTATTATTTAAAATCCTTAGCAGATGTGCATGATCCTAGAATAACAAATGGATTAAAACTTAGGTTAATAGATTTAGAAAAAGAATGGAGTGGCTTAAAATCGACTTATGAGAACGATCTTAAAAAAGAAATTGATGCTTTTAATCAATTTTTCAAGACAAAAAATTTACCTGCAATCATTCTTTAAGATAATCTGGTAGCATTTTCCATTATTTGAAAAGAGGTATAAAATGTTTGAATTTTATAATTTCTGAATTTAATAATTGGCTTAATTTACTTCATTAAATAAGTCTATTCTTGTACTTATAAATAATTTCATATATGGCAAAGTATACTTTGAAAGTCAATGGAAAAAGTATTGATGTGGATGTAGATCCCAGCACACCCGTTCTTTGGGTATTGCGCGATCATATCAATTTAGTAGGAACAAAATACGGTTGCGGCGTAGGTTCTTGCGGAGCTTGTACCATTCACTTGAATAGTCGTTCACTAAGATCTTGTCAGTTACCCGTTTCTGCAGTGGGTGTGCAGGAGATCACAACTATTGAAGGTTTGTCTGATCATGGAGAACACCCTGTTCAAAAAGCATGGCTGGAACAAGACGTGGCGCAGTGCGGTTATTGCCAAACTGGTCAAATCATGTCGGCCGCGGCTTTACTAAAAAGCAAACCCAATCCTACAGACGAAGAGATCGATAGCTATATGAGCGGAAATATCTGCCGTTGCGGTACTTATTTAAGAATTAAAGAAGCCATTAAAACTGCCGCTAAATCAACCACCAAATAAATCATTCAAGAAAATGGAAAAGTCAAACAATACACAAAGTAGACGTTCATTCCTGAAAGTTTCTTCCATCACAGGCGGAGGAATGATGATTGGGTTTAGTTGGTTAGCCAATTTAATTCCCCATGAAGCCATTGCAGGAGCAACTGCTACAAAAGATTGGATCGAACTCACAGGATTCATTAAAATATTTCCTGATAATCGCATCACAATTTTATCACCAAACCCAGAGTTTGGTCAGAACGTAATTACCTCCCTACCCATGTTGATCGCGGAAGAATTGGAAGTGGATTGGAAAAAAATAAAGGTTGAACAAGGCGATTATGATACACCCAGATTCAAGCGACAATTTACGGGTGGAAGTCAGGCTATGCGTATGGCATGGAAGCCACTGAGAACTGCAGGAGCTACTGCCCGTTTCATGTTATTACAGGCAGCTGCAAATGAGTGGGATGTTCCTTTGGCAGAATTAACTGCATCTAATGCTGTAGTTACCCATAAAGCAAGTAATAGAACAATCACGTATGGTGCATTGGCTACTGCTGCTGCAAAATTGACCGCACCCGCAAATATTACTTTAAAAAAGAGTGGCGAGTTTTCTTTAATAGGAACTCCGCAAAAAAATGTAGAAGGCTCAAAAATTGTGGTTGGTAAGTCTTTGTTTACCATGGATTATAAGCAGGAAGGAATGTTGATTGCCATGGCGATTCACCCAACTGCATTTGGAATGAAATTAAAATCTTTCGATGCATCTGAAGCTTTAAAAATGCCAGGCATCAAAGATGTGTTTGAAATTCAAGTGTATAAAGATGGTTATGTAAAAGCGGGTTTCGATACCAGAACATTCAACAATTTAGTAGTAGTAGTTGGTAATACTACCTGGGAGGTAATGAATGCCAGAAAAAAAGTAGTTATTCAGTGGGAATCTTTTGAAGCGTATAAAGAGTTTTCAGGGATGGGTAATAATAAAAGAGAAGATACGATTCCTGCTGGTTTAGAAAGTACGGAGAGCCATATGAAGCAGATGTATGAGATGCAGAAAAAGCCCGGAAAGGTCTTAAGAAAAGATGGCGATCCGGAAGCGGCATTTGCAAAAGCAAAAAAAATAATGGAGAAAACCTATTCAGCTCCATTCTTACCACATAATACCATGGAGCCAATCAGTTGCTTTGCACATATCACAGAGGATAAAGCATTGTTTGTAGCCCCGATTCAAATTCCTGATATGATGAAACAAAGCATCACTGCCAATTTGGGGATTACAGCAGATAAAATTGATATGAAGTTGGCAAGGATGGGGGGCGGTTTTGGTAGAAGGGCTTATGGTCATTATATTGTAGAAGCAGGTTTGATTTCTCAAAAAATGAAAGCCCCCATTAAGTTAATTTACACGAGGGAAGATGACATGTCCAATGGTGTGTACCGTCCCTCTTATATGGTTACCTATAAAGCAGCAATTGATGAAAATAAAAATGTAACAGCGATTCATGTGAAGGGTGGAGGAATTCCAGAAAATGCCATTCATGAAAACCGCTTTCCAGCTGGTGCTTTTGAAAATTATCTGGCAGAAGGTTGGGATATTCCTACCAATATTACCATTGGTGCATTTAGAGCCCCAAGGTCTAATTTTATTGCCTCTGCAGAACAATCTTTCTTAGACGAGTTGGCGGAAGCAATTGGTAAAGATCCCATCGACTATCGGATTGAATTATTGAAAAAAGCAAAAGCAAATCCAGTTGGTAAGAATAATGAATATGATGCAGAAAGATATATTGGCGTTTTAGAATTGGTGAAGAAAAAATCGGATTGGGGTAATCCAAAAAATAAAACAGTTAAGAGAGGGGTAGCTGCCTATTTCTGCCATAATTCTTATGCAGCTCATGTAGTGGATCTAACCATGAAAGATGGGCAGCCTGTGGTGCAAAATGTGGTATCCGCATTAGATTGCGGAGTTGTGGTAAACCCAGAAGGTGCTAAGAATATGATTGAAGGTGCCATTGTAGATGGTATTGGTAACGTACTATTTGGCGGCTTGCGTTTTGAAAAAGGTGTGCCCATACAAAAGAATTTTAATCAGTATAGAATGATCAGAATGAAGGAAGCCCCTAAAAAAATTGATATATATTTTGTACAAAATAATATCGACCCTACTGGATTAGGTGAACCTCCTTTTCCACCCATTTTTGCGGCTTTTGCCAATGCATTATATAAGGCCACTGGTAAGCGTCATTATCATCAACCATTTATCAATGCTTTAAATAAGAGTTAATCTGATTGTTTATAGGATAATTTAAAATTATCTTTACAATGAACATTTACAAACACATTCAAAAAAGAATATGATTCAGTTAAACATCAATAACAAAGTATATGAAGTAGATGCAAGTGCTGATATGCCCTTGCTCTGGGCCATTCGTGACTTGGTTGGATTAACAGGTACCAAATTTGGTTGCGGCATAGCGCAATGTGGTGCATGTACTGTTCACGTAAATGGCACACCCGTTAGGTCTTGCAGTTTCCCTGTGGGTGCCGCAGCTGGTAAGATGATCACCACCATTGAAGGAGTGAATGAAAAAATTGGTGAAGCCGTAAAGAAAGCATGGATAGAATTGCAAGTGCCTCAATGTGGTTATTGCCAATCTGGTCAAATCATGAGTGCCACTGCGCTCTTGAAATCTAAACCACATCCTACTGATGCAGATATCGATGCCGCCATGCAAGGAAATCTTTGCCGTTGCGGTACTTATCAACGAATCAGATCTGCTATACACCGAGCTGCTGAAATGATTTAATAGTTACCCACAAAACAAAAACATGACTAACAATAATTCAAATATAAATCGCAGAAATTTCATCCGCTTAACAGGGCTCACTGGTACGGGTTTGATTTTAGGATTATCTGGAAAAGCAAGTAACGCAACTAATATAGAAAATCTTTCTGCCGCTGCTGATCCATTCGAATTGGGTGCTTTTATTATGATCAATCCCAATGGTGAGATCACCCTTTTTAATTCAAAACCAGAAATTGGACAGGGTACTTTTCAATCCATACCGGCTTTAATGGCTGAAGAGTTAGAAGTTTCTCTGGATAAAGTAACCATCAAACAAACGGGTGGTGAAAAAAAGTACGGCTTCATGCAATTTGCAGGTGGTAGTATGTCGATCAGATCTGAGTATCATAACCTTCGTAAGGTTGGTGCAGCAGCTAAAGAAATGTTATTGAAAGCGGCAAGTACACAATGGAATGTGCCTGTTTCAGAATGTTATGCTTCAGAAGCTACCATTATTCACAGACCTACTGGTAAGAAATTAGGTTACGGCGAATTAGCGGAAGCCGCTTCGAAATTAGAAGTGCCCAAGTCGCCAGTTTTAAAAGATCCAAAAGATTTTAAAATATTGGGCAAGCCTGGTGCTCGTCCGGATATACCCCTGAAAGTAAACGGCACCGCAGTTTTTGGCATTGATGCAACTGTTCCAGGAATGGTATATGCTTCCATTGAAAGATGCCCTGTATTTAATAGTAAGCTCGTTAGCTTTGATGCTACTGCAGCAAAAAAAATAAAAGGTGTGATTGCTGTTGAAACATGTGAACGCATCCATGAAGTTTATAAAACAACAGGTGTTGCAGTAATTGCAGAAACCTATTGGGCTGCAGTGCAGGGTAGAAAAGCATTAATTGTTACCTGGGATCATCAGGGCAACGAAACTTTCAATTCAAAAGATTTTGAACAATCATTGAGAGATACTGCCAAAAAAGAAACCGGTGCAGTAGCACATCAGCAAGGCGATTTTGATAAAGCTTTTGCAAATGCAGCCGTTAAACTCGAAGCCTTTTATGAAACACCCGTGGTTTCGCATTCGCCCATTGAACCCATGAACTGTTTAGCCAGTTTTACGGAAGGCAATAAATTAGAAATCTGGACGTCCACCCAGGTTCCAGGTAGCCTTGTGACCGATTTTGCAAAGGAATATCAAATACCCGTAGAGAACATGAAAGTGCATACGCTCTTTAATGGCGGTGGATTTGGAAGAAGATTATATCCCGATTATGTGCATGAAGCAGTACAGCTTACCAAGAAAATTGGAAAACCTGTAAAAGCTATCTGGACAAGAGAAGATGATACCCAACAGGGGCCGTTCAGACCCATGACTTACTCTGCAATGAAAGGAGCTCTTTCTCCAGATGGTAAAGCCATCGCGTTTCAACATAAAGTAATAGCGCCTACACTGGATATGAAGAAGGACTATGACAAATCGAAAAGCGATGAAACTATGACGGAGGGAATCAGCGAGCAGAAATATGAGATCGAGCACATGAAGAATGTATATGTGCATCATTATATGCCCGTTCCTTTAGCAGCCTGGAGAGCCGTAACCAGCACTACACTTGCTTTTTCGCATGAATGCTTTATTGATGAAATGGCATATGCAGCCAAAAAAGATGGGATGGCATTTCGTTTAGGAATGCTTACAAAGGAATCAGATACTAAGAATGTGTTGCAGAAATTAAAAGAAGTTTCTAGCTGGGACAAACCATTGCCAACAGGATGGGGCAGGGGCGTGGCGCAATATGAATTCTTTGCTGGTCAAGGCGGCTATGTAATTGAAGTGAGTAAAAAAGGCCTGGGAATTAAAATTGAAAAAGTGTACGCAGTGATTGATCTAGGGACTGTAGTAAATCCTGATATGGTAAGTGCACAAGTAGAAGGTGCTGCTACCATGGCATTAACTGCTGCCATAAAAAATGGCATCACATTCGATAAAGGGAAAACAGTACAATCTAATTATAGTACCAATCCTTTGGTGCGTATCAACGAAATGCCAAAAGTAGAAGTGCATATTTTAACCAATGGTGGTGACAAAATTAAAGGTGTGGGAGAACCAGGCTTGCCTCCGTTTGCACCTGCTTTATGTAACGCCATATTTGCTGCAACAGGAAAGCGGATCAGAAGGCTTCCTTTTGACATTAATAAAATTGTATAATTTTTAAAATTTCATTTTTTCATGAATCGAATATTCACCACTGTATTTTGTGCAGGCATTTTTTTAATAATAGGTTCTTCTTTTGTACAGTTGTTTAGTTTGCAAAAAAGTATTGAAAGAGGTAAGGAAGCATATACAACTTATTGCCAGAACTGTCATATGGAAAACGGCTTAGGAATGGAAGGAACCAATCCACCTGTAGCAAAATCAGATTTCCTGAAGCGACCAGTAAATGAGTTGATTTTAGTTATCTTAAAAGGTCAGGAGGGAAAAGTAAAAGTAAATGGCGTAACCTATGATACACCCATGCTGCCATTGGATTATATGACCGACGATCAAATTGCAGATGCATTAAATTATACCAGAAATTCATGGGGAAATAAAAATGCAATTCCTGTTTTGCCTGCACAGGTAAAAAAATTAAGAAACGAAGCTCATTAGATGCCCGAAATTGCACAAATAGTAAAAGCATTTGAACTAGTTAATAATCAGGGAAAGAAAACAGCCCTCGCTACAGTAGTGTATGTGTTGGGCTCTTCTTATCGCAGACCTGGTGCTAGAATGTTGGTTACAGAAGACGGACAAATCACTGGCGCCATCAGTGGCGGATGCTTGGAAGGGGATGCATTGCGTAAAGCGGCCTTGGCCATTTCGCAGGGGAAAAATAAATTAGTTATTTACGATACCACCGATGAAGACGATGCTAAACTAGGTATTCAATTGGGTTGTAATGGTATCGTGTCTATTTTGTTTGAACCCATTGTGGAAGGGGAAGATTATCATCCAATTCAAGTGCTATCTGATGCAATTTCTAAAAGAGAAGCATCGCTTATTTTTACGGTCTTCTCAAAAGAACAACAAACACAATTAGGAACATTTAGTTATTCAAATCTTCCGGTATCTGTAAGAAAATTAATGGTAAATGAGATCAATGAAGCAATTGCCAGCAGAAAATCAATTCATAGAGATCTTATGATTGATCAGGAACTTCAGCATTGCTTTATTGAATTCTGTGAACCTGCTATTTCTCTGCTAATTGTAGGGGCAGGCAATGATGCTATGCCTTTGGCAAAAATAGCGAAGACAATTGGTTGGGATGTTTCCATCATCGATGGTAGAATTACCCATGCTAATACCCAAAGATTTGCAGAAGTTAACCAGATCATCGTGGGAAAACCAGCAGACATTATTGATCAACTTCAAATAGATACCCGCACCGCCATTGTATTGATGACGCATAATTACCAGTACGATCTTAGCATGCTTGAATGCTTGCAGAGAAAGGATTTTGGATACCTTGGTCTATTAGGACCCGCCTCTAAAAGAAACCGTATGTTTGATGAGCTTGCGCAAAAAGAAGTAGTGTTTTCTGAAGATAAAATAGATAAAATATTCGGACCAACAGGTTTAGACCTAGGTGCAGAAACGGCAGAAGAAATTGCTTTGTCTATCTGTTCTGAAATCATGACGATCATTACCCATTCATCTGCCATTAAATTAAGAGAGAAATTAGAACCCATTCATCAAACATGAAGGGGCTATCTGTAGTCATATTAGCTGCTGGTTCTGCTAGTAGAATAAATCAGGCAAAAATGTTATTGCCTTTCGAAAAAACAACGATTCTTCAATCAATCATTGAACAGGCAAAAGAAGTCGATCCTGATACCATTTGCTTAGTTACTGGAAAATATCATTCCGAAATAGAGTCAATTATTCAAGACGAACAGATTCAAATTGTGTTTAATGAACGATGGAAGGAAGGAATGTCTGGATCAATTAAAAAAGGACTTGATTTCTTGTTGCAGAAGCAACCGGAAATGAAAGCCCTGCTTATTTTAGTGGCAGATCAACCCTTTATTACCGGAACTCTTTTGCGTAAGATGATTGAGATACAGATCCAAACAAAAAAGGGTATAATAGCTGCTTATTATGCTGGGATAAGTGGCACTCCGGTTTTGTTTACGAGCAACCATTTTTCGAATTTAGAAAAATTGATGGGCGATAAAGGCGCACGCTCTATATTGCAGCAATATCCGGAAGATCTGATGACGGTTGATTTTCCATTAGGAGAAATAGATATAGATACGGAAGATGATTATAAAAAGTGGCTACTTAAATAAATGAAATGCTGATAGATACTTACAATAGAATACACAATTATCTCAGAATTTCTTTGACAGACAATTGCAATTTGAGATGCTTTTATTGTATGCCCGAAGAGAACTATCATTTTATGCCCAACCAGCAATTAATGCAGGTGGATGAGCTGATAAAAATTGCCCAATTATTTGTAGAGCAGGGTGTAACTAAAATAAGACTAACGGGTGGTGAACCCTTAGTAAGAAAAGATGCTGCTGAAATTATGCATGCACTGGGAAAATTAGGCGTTGAATTAACAATCACCACAAATGCAACCCGTGTAAATCATTTTATAGATGATTTTGAGAAAGCAGGCATTCGATCTGTGAATATCAGTTTGGATACTTTGCAAAAAGAAAAATTTCACCTGATTACTCGAAGGGACCAATTCGATACCGTAAAAAATAATATTGATGCTTTATTGTTGCGCGGATTTAAAGTGAAGGTGAATGTGGTGGTGGTAAAGGGATTGAACGAATCTGAAATTTTGGATTTTATTGAGTGGGCAAAAAATACGGCCATTGAAATTAGATTCATTGAGTTCATGCCCTTTGATGGAAATCAATGGAAAAGCGATAAGCTGGTTACCCTGCACGAGATTCTTTCTAAAATCAGTGAGCAATATCAATTTATCCCTTCCACAAATGCTGCTCATGACACCAGCAAACATTATTCCATTCCAGGGCATGCGGGAAGTTTTGCTATCATAAGTACTATGAGTGCTCCGTTTTGCAGTTCCTGCAATAGAATACGACTTACTGCAGATGGGAAAATAAAAAACTGTTTATTCTCAGAAGAGGAATCAGATCTGTTGAATGCACTAAGAAATGGAGAAGATTTATTGCCACTCATTGAAAATGCAATTAATACAAAACACAAAGAATTGGGTGGACAGTTTTCGAAACAGTTTGAATTAATTGATGCCAATACCATTCATAATAGAAGCATGATTGCTATTGGTGGATAAAAGACAACTATGATATCAGTAGCTGAAGCAAAAAATAAGGTTCTTTCTCAATGTGTACCATTGAGTAGTTTGCAACTTGCTATTGAAGAAGCTGTGGGTTATACCTTAGCAGATAATATCTATAGCCAAATTAATATACCCGGATTTCAACAATCCTCCATGGATGGTTTCGCAATTAAGTTGGTGGATTTACAAAAAAAATTACCCATACAAGACGAATTACCAGCTGGTAGCTCCAAACAAATTTTCTTAAAAGAAAATGCCTGTATCAAAGTTTTTACTGGCGGTCCGATTCCTGAGGGTGCAGACATCGTAATTCAAAAAGAATGGGTGCAAGTGATCGACAATCACATTCAAATTAGGGCTGGTTTTGTGGAACCAGGTGCCAATATTCGAATGCCCGGATCGGATATTAAAAAGGGAGGCTTGGCCTTTAAAAAAGGCACCACTATTTCTGCCATGCACCTAGGTTACCTAGCGAGTATGGGAATCAGGGAAATTCAAGTGATTGGAAAACCAAGTGTGGGCATTATTATTACGGGTAATGAATTAATTCAACCAGGAATCGAATTATTGCCGGGGCAGGTATACGAATCCAATTCATTTGCACTAAAAGCATGTTTACAAAAACAGCAGATCACATCTATTCATGTATATCATGTAAAAGATAATTTAGAAGCAACGCAGCAAACCATAGCACATGCATTATCTGAAAACGATGTGCTATTAATTACTGGCGGTGTTAGTGTTGGTGATTATGATTTTGTGGCAGGTGCCTGCATACAACAAGGCGTTCAGAAAATCTTTCATGGTGTGAAACAAAAACCTGGCAAGCCATTATTTTTTGGAAAGAAGGATGAAGTGCTGGTATTTGGATTGCCTGGAAACCCCTCTTCGGTATTAAGTTGCTATCAACAATATGTGTACCCTGCACTGAATGCTTTAACGGGTTCTTTGCCAGTAGAAAATAGCTTTGCTACATTAGAAATCCCTTTCGAAAAGAAACCGCCACTTACCTTATTCTTAAAAGGGTTTTACCAATCTGGATCTGTACAAATATTACCTGCACAAGCTTCTTATCAATTAAGTGCTTTCGTTACTGCTAACTGTTGGGTAGAATTAGATGCAGAAGAAAATTATTTTGCCCAGGACCAATTAGTAAAAATTCATTTGTTTGCTTAAAATAAAATCATGCAAGAAATCATCTTATATGGATTATGTTTTTTTACTGTAGCTTTTTTATATGCTAGTGTAGGTCATGGCGGTGCTAGCGGTTATTTAGCATTGATGGCTTTATTAGGATTTAGTCCGTTAGTAATGAAGCCCACCGCACTTCTTTTGAATGTATTGGTTTCCTTCATTGCATTCATATCTTTTTACAAAGCCAAACATTTTAAATCAACACTTTTGTGGCCTCTAATCGCAGGGTCCATTCCCTTTGCATTTATTGGGGCAATTATGCCCATTTCTGATGCTACCTATAAAAAATTATTGGGAGTAGTTTTGTTATTATCTATTATCAGGCTGGTTTGGAATAGTTCAAATCAAACCCTTAAGCCTGAACCAAAGTGGCCCATTCTTTTTATCATTGGTACATCCATTGGCCTGGTTTCAGGAATGATTGGCATGGGCGGCGGCATTTTGTTATCACCTATTTTATTATTAATGGGATGGAGCAGTATGAAGCAAACTGCTGCAATAAGTGCTATTTTCATATTTCTCAATTCAATAGCAGGGATCATTGGGCAGATGAAAGTGGGCTTCGATTTGAGTCCGCAAATAATAACAATCATTCTTTTTGTATTAGTAGGGGGGGGGGCAGGTGCTTATGTTGGTGCTGAAAAATTACCAGTAAAAGGAATGAAGTATGTATTGGCATTGGTGTTGGTAGTGGCTGCTGGAAAACTCATTTTTGTAAAATAGATTATGGCGATACAAGTATATTTTTTTGGATCATTGGTTGATATAACCGGGAAACCGGATTGGGAACTATCTGTGTTTACGGATACTGATTCTTTGAAAATGTATTTGCAAAAAGAGTATCCTGCATTAGCCGCAACAAAATATTTTATTGCGGTGAATCAAAAAATGAAACAAACGAATTGCAATTTAATAGATGGTGATGAAGTGGCATTGATGCCACCATTTTCTGGAGGATAGTTATGGCAGATAAAGATAGATACCAGCGACAAATGATACTACCCGCATTTGGGTTAGCAGCACAAGAGAAACTGCTGGCGGCTAAAGTATTGATCGTGGGTATGGGTGGTTTGGGATGCCCCGTTCTGCAATACTTGGTTGGCGCAGGTGTTGGGCAAATTGGCATCATGGATGCAGATACAATCAGTTTGTCGAATTTGCATCGCCAACTATTATTTACTGAATCTGAAATTGGTTTGAGTAAAGTTGATCAAGCAGCTGCAAAAATGCGGTTATTGAATGCTGATGTAACGATTGAACAATATCCTTATCATTTAAATCAATCTAATGCACTTACTATTATTTCAGCATATGATCTGATAATAGATGCCACTGATAACTTTCCTGCAAAATATTTAATCAACGATGTCTGTGTATTATTAAACAAGCCCTTTGTTTTCGGTGCAGTATCTAGGTATGAGGGGCAGGTTTCTGTTTTTAATATTGCAGTTAACGAAGAGCGGGCTATCAACTATCGGGATCTTTTTTCAGAAGTCCCGAAACATGGCGAAGTGCCTAGTTGTGCGGAAGCAGGTGTAATTGGGGTGTTGCCTGGAATCATTGGTGCCATGCAGGCCGCTGAAGCTATTAAATGTATCACGGGTATTGGTAAGCCATTAATAGGTCGCTTGTATCATTATGATCTTTTGCAGGCCAGGGGATTTGAAATTGCTATAACTGCTAACACTAACAATACACCTGTGAACGAAAAAATAATTCTCGAGAATAGTTATGTTTCCATGGATGATGAAATTGATATCCCAGAAATAACGGTTACAGAATTTAATCAAATGCGTTTGTTGCCCGAGGTTTTTGTGTTGGATGTGCGTGAAAGAAATGAGTATCCCCCTATCGATTTTTCTGATGCACAAATACCCATGTCGGAATTGCAGACTAAAATGCACGAAATTCCAGAAAAAGAAATCTGCATTATTTGCCACCAAGGAATTCGTAGCGTATATGCAGCAGAACAAATTAGTAAGCAGCGGAACTTAAAAGTGTATAGTTTAAAAGGTGGACTCACCGCTTTTTTTAAATAATATTTATGGAAGAAAAAAAAGTTCGAAACATATTTGTGGAGGGTCCGATTTCTGCACAGAAAATTGCGGATAGCATACAAAGTCATTCCACTAAAACAGCCATTGGTGCACATAATATTTTTTTGGGTCAGGTAAGGGCAGATGAAAAGGAAGGCAAATTCGTTTCGTCTATAGATTATACTACCTATCAGGAAATGGCCTTGGATAAAATGCACGAAATAAGGGAACGCATTTTTACAAAATATGAACTCACTTGTATGCACGTGTATCATAGTTTGGGCAATGTGATGGTGGGCGAAATTTGTCTTTTTGTGTTCACATCATCCAGGCATCGGAAAATGGCCATTGATGCTTGTACGGAACTGGTAGAAGCAATAAAGTTTGAATTGCCCATATGGGGAAAGGAAATTTATCAGGATCAAAGCATTGTTTGGAAAGAAAATATATAATATGGTAAACATCACAGATAAATCAAATACTCTTCGTAAAGCAATAGCCACGGCAATTGTAAAGGTTTCCAAAGCAGAAACGATATATGCAATTGAAAATGGACTAGTGCCGAAAGGAGATGTATTTTCTTTTGCAAAAGTGGCTGCTTTATTTGCCATCAAAAAAACGAGTGATATCATTCCTGATTGTCATCCATTGCCGGTTGAATATGCCGACATTCGTTTTTCTGTGATCGAAATGGCTGTAGAAATTTTTGTAGAAGTGCATACCATTTATAAAACGGGTGTAGAAGTAGAAGCCATGCATGGAGCATCTGTGGCGGCGCTTACTTTATATGATATGCTGAAACCAATTGATAAGCAAGTGGAAATTCATCAGATCCGTTTAGTAAGTAAGGAGGGAGGGAAAACGGATTATAAATTAAACGAGCAGCAGAAGATTACCGCATCGGTAATTGTTTGTTCAGATTCGGTATTCCAAAAAACAGCGGAAGACAAAGCGGGTATTGCTTTGATTGAAAAACTCAAAGGTTTGTCTATTGAAATAATCCACTATCAAATCATAGCAGACAATCAAGAATCTATCGAGGAGCAAGTGCAATTGTGTACGAAAGCATCTAACCATGTTTTGATATTTGTGGGCGGTACTGGTGTTTCTCCAAGAGATATTACGCCAGAAACCCTTCAGCCACTATTAGATAAGGAATTGATCGGTGTAATGAATCAGGCAAGAAACTACGGACAAGAACGAATGCCCTACGCCATGCTTTCCAGAAGTGTTGCAGGAACCATTGGAGAAACCCTGGTCTTGAGTTTTCCAGGATCTACTAAAGCAGCTATTGAATATTTTAATGCATTATTCCCTCAGGTATTACATAGTCTTAGCATGCTAAAAGGGGAGAAGCATTAATTTATTGGAAAGTTTAAACTTCGGATGATTTGTAAAGTCAAAGCAGAAACCCACAAAATATGACAACCAGAATAATGCTCATCCTGTTCATTTTTTCTGGCATATTTATTTCGTGTAATAAAAAAACAAACCTCCCCATCGATAATGTATTTCGGTTTAGCGATTCTGTTGAAATTGATGGAATACAAAGAACCTTTACACTTAATCTTCCGCCCAATTATTACGATACATCTGGCTTCTCGTTAGTCATTGCCATGCATGGCGGTGGGGGAAGTGCCAGTCAGTTTGAATCAACAAATTTACTCACAGACAAAGCCAATGCAGCTAAATTTATTGTGGTATATCCCGAAGGAGTAGTCAGTACGGGTGTTTTAAAAGCGAGGACCTGGAATGCGGGTACTTGTTGTGATTATTCAGTAGTGAAAAATATTAACGACGTAAAATTCATCAGCACACTAATCGATCAATTGGTTTTGAAATACAAGATCAATGCGAAAAAAGTGTACGCTACCGGGCATTCCAATGGAGGCATGATGGCTTACAGATTAGCATGTGAGCTTTCCACAAAAATTGCGGCCATTGCACCCAATAGTACTACCATGGTTGCCCTCACCTGTAACCCAACTAGGCCAATGCCTATTTTGCATATGCACTCGGTGTTGGATACGAATGTTCCCTATCAGGGTGGCGCAGGAAGTGGAATAGGTACACAGGGATTGGTATTTCCATCTGTTGATTCTGTTTTACATGTATGGTCTTTAAAAAATACCTGCACCAATACGGCACAGGTAATCATAAACGATGCTAATTATAAATTAACTAAGTGGACCAATTGCAGTGGCAATGTGACTATGCAATTTTATTTAACCAAAGACGGAGGCCATAGTTGGCCAGGCGGTTTATCGGGTAGTATCATCGGCGACCCTCCTTCCAAAGTGATCAATGCGAATAATTTACTCTGGGATTTTTTTCAGCAATATCAATTGCCTTAAAAGGAGATAAAAAGCAATTAAAGCTTTTAATTAGTTCCAAAATATTAAATTAGTATCCTAAGCGAAGCCTGCAAGGGCTTTCGTAGTGTAATTAGAAACCTAATTCAAAAGCGTATTCCAATTATTTCAAATGAGGGACTTTGGAAAATATATATTACTGTTTCTTTTCTTGCAAGGCTGTCATACCCAGACCAATGATCAAACTGAAATTGCTGATAGTATTCAAAGGCAACCTATTTCAGTTCCTTTAAATATACAGGAAGGTTATCGAATTAATCAGATCACAGGAGATTCAATTAAGTCTATAAGGAATTCTTTTGGCAAAACTGCCACTACTGGCAAATCCATTTTATTTGAGAATAGAACAATTCCAATGAAGGATATGTTCAAGGCAATTAACATCAAAACTACTAAGAGTGAGAAAATCATAGCTCATACTGATCATGTTGTCATTCCCAAGGATTTTAAAAATTCAATTGGATCAAACAAAACAAAACAGGGCAATGATGGTGGAAACTTTTTATATGATTCAATTAAAGAATTTTCCGCAAAGAAAGATGTTATATTAAAAGCGAAAGTAAGGTCTTATCATGAACCTAATCCGTCAAGATCCTTACCTATGAAATTTAAGGAAGAAAGTGCAAATAATATTCATTTTTTAGATGTAGCTCAGGGACTGGGTTTCGCTTATATCAATGCTTTAATGGAAGATTCCAAGGGGAATATCTGGTTTGGAACTGATGGATTTGGGTTGAGTAAATATAATGGGGTAAACTTCATCAATTATACAGTGAAAGATGGTTTGGTTAGTAATTTGATAACTGCATTACATGAAGATCGGCAAGGAAATATTTGGATAGGAACGCAAAATGGTCTTAGCATTTTAACTGGGAACAATTTATTTCAGTACACGAACTCCGAAGAATTCATCAATGATTTTGTTCTATCAATCATGGAGGATAAAAACAATAAGATATGGATCGGTACGAAAGGAGGTGTTACAAAATTTGATTTCTTAAATACCAAGAACGGGGATGTAAGATGTATCAATTATGGTTCAAAAGCAGGTATGCCCTTTAGTGAGGTCAATGTCTGTTTAGAGGCTAAAGACGGAACTTTATGGTTTGGAACTTCAAATGGGATTGCCCAATTGAGAAATGATAGAATCATAAGAATACCCTTAAATTCAAATCCTCCCCCTTTTTCAATTACTTCCTTGGTGCAGGACAAATCGGGAAATATTTGGATTGGCTCTAATATTGGTTTGATCAAATTTGATGGAACTAAATATATCGACTATTCCGAATTTAATGTGGGCAAACTCAAATACATAAGTTCACTATTGGAGGATGTGAATGGGAATTTATGGATCGGTACAAGGTTTGATGGCTTGCGCTTGTATGATGGAAAAAAGATCAAGGAATATCAAGAACAAGTTGGCTTAACTGCAAAAAAAATAAATAAATTAATACGTGATACCTGGGGTAATATTTGGTGCAGTGTTGATGGAAGCGGAGTAATTAAATTTAATAGAGAGGGGTTTGAATATCCAATAAACAGATCTTTTTTTGATTTTGGAAGAGTCCGACCAATTATGAAAGACACACATGGTGGAATTTGGTTTGGCACAGAAGATGGTAATTTATATCAATACGATAAATCCCGATTTTATCAGTATGCTTTTATTGATGCTAAGAAATATGTGTATGGTTTTAGATCAATGTTGCCTGATGAATCTGGAAATTTATGGTTTGGCAGAACGGATGGGGGTGGACTCTTGAAATTCGATGGTAAGCATTTTATCCAATTCGCTGATAAGAAAACAAACTTTTCTTATAATGTTATGTCTATCGAAAAGTACGGAAATAAACACATTGCTTTGGCTACATATGGTAATGGGATAGCTTTGATATATAACAACGCAAATATTTCTAATCATTCAAAGGTTTCACTGATTTCAGAAAAAGAGGGGTTGGCATCCAATAAAGTATATAAAATATTTCAGGATACGAAGAATCAGCTTTGGTTCGGAACAGATGGCGGGGGGCTCTGTAGATTTGATGGTACCTATTTTTTCAACATCACTGAAAAAGAGGGACTATTTGCGAAATCAATTACTTCAATTGAGGAGGATGATCAGCATAACATTTGGTTGGGTACAATCGGTGCTGGAGTTTGTAAATTTGATGGTAAGGAATTCACTTATTTCACAGAGCAACAAGGCCTTTCAAATAACAATGTTTGGTCGATCATTAAAGATAGTCTTGGGCAAATGTGGATTGGAACAGACAAAGGACTAAACCTCATTAAGAATAACAAGAAAGGTAGCACAAACAATGATTATTCAATTTATAGCTATGGATCACAAAGTGGCTTGAATGCCATTGACTTTAATTTACATAGTGTATGTATTGATGATAGTAACAGAATATGGTGGGGAACTGGAAAAGGAGTTGCCACACTGGATCTAAAGAAAAACATCATTGAATCAATTCCGTTATCGTTAAGTATTAATCAAATCGAGATTAATGAAAAAGCATATAATTTTCGAAAATTATCTGAAACGCAAAAGAAACACATCAGTTTTTCAAATTTGGACCCTTTCAAAAACATTCCTGAAAATCTTAATTTGAGTTATGATCATAACCATATGACCTTTCATTTTTCTTCTATTGATTGGATGGCGCCAGAAAATATTAAATATAGCTATAGATTGAATGGATTGGATCTGAAATGGAGCAATGCTTCTGAAGCAACATATGCAGATTATAGAAATCTAAATCCAGGAAACTATCGATTCGAGATAAAAGCGATGGGCGTTTCCCAAAGATGGACAGAATCTGTATTTTATAACTTTGCAATTATTCCTGCATGGTGGCAAACATGGTGGTTTAAAGTTGTTACCGTAATCATTTTGATGGGAATTGTTTTTATCATTGTTCGTATGGTATACTTGTCCAATTTGAAAGAACAAAAATCTGAATTGGAAAAACAGTTGGCAGTGCAAATTGAAAGACAAAGGATCTCTTCAGAAATGCACGACGATATTGGAGCCGGACTCTCTGGAGTAAGGCTATTAACAGAATTCACAAGATCCAAAAACAAAACCGGAGAGATCACTAACGAATTAGATAAGATTTATCAATCGATCAGTGACATCTCTGCTAAGATGCGAGAAGTTATATGGAGTTTGAATGCCGAGAATGATAGTCTTGAAAATTTAGTCTTTTTTCTACAAAAGCAGTCCAGAATTATCATGGAACATTATCATGGACAACTTTTCATTTCAATTCCAGACAAGATCCCAGAGATCAAATTGAATGGACATACCAGAAGAAATATTTATCTGTCATTGAAAGAGGCGTTACATAATATCATTAAACACTCAGAAGCGGATAAAATTGAAGTTACCATCTTGTGCAACCATCGGATACAAATCAGGATTGCAGACAATGGAAAAGGAATTGAATTGAGTGAACTGAAGACAATGGGAAATGGGATAAAAAATATTCAGAGTAGAATGCAGCAAATGGGTGCAAAGTTGACCATCGAAAACGAACAAGGACTTGTATTGATATTTGATATACCCTATAATTTATAAAATGATCAGTATAGCTATTGTTGAAGACAATGATCAATTCAGACTTGGATTAGAATCGATCATTTTGGGACAAAAAGATTTATTACTATTAGCATCTTTTGAGGATGCAGAAAAGGCCATCACTGCATTACCAAAAATGAACGTAGATATTGTAATCTCAGACATCAGCCTTCCAGGTATGAGAGGAACTGAATTGATTCTCAGACTGAACCAAAAAATGCCCCATACGCAATTCATGGTTTGCAGTATTCACGATGATGATGATACGATTTTTGAAACATTGAAATGTGGCGCTTCAGGATATATTTTAAAAGACCCCATTACAGCAGATGAGATTATAAGATCCATACATGATCTATATAATGGGGGTGCTCCCATGAGTCCGTATATCGCAAAAAAGGTGATCAGCACTTTTCAAAAGCCAACCAGTAAAAGCCCTCAATCGGTATTGAGTGTGAGAGAAAATGAAGTTCTTGAGTTACTTTCAAAAGGATTATTGTACAAAGAGATAGCCAATAAAATGGGCGTTTCTCATGAAACTGTAAAAAAGCATTTAAAAAATATTTATCAAAAATTGCATGTTAACAATAAGATAGAAGCACTAAACAAGTTTAAGTTATTATAGTTAGTATTCCCCGAAAGGGGTATTGTTTGTGATTGTTTAAGGGGGATTTTTGATGACCAGATAGTTAGACCTGACATAACTATTTAACCCTTAACTATAACAATTAACTTATGAAAACTCAAAACATCCTATTTTCTTTTTTAGTTGCATCCTTATTTTTTTTGGCTTGTTCAAAAAATAGTAATTCAACCAATAGTTCAACACCCACTGATTTAACTAAGGCAACTCCTGTTGCACAATATGATAAAAGTAATTTCGGACTGTATAAAGGGGTTTTTGTAGGGTCTACTGGAATAGTTGTCATCAGTGTAAATAATGATAATTCAATTTCTGCTTTATTGAAAGTGGATGGTACAAATTTTACATTCACTTCAAGTCAGACCTTTCAACCTAATACCGCATCCATCATTAATTTCGTGAATGGAGCTAACTCTTTCACATTTAGTATTGCTGCGGATGGAAGCAATCCTACAGTAAGTAACCTGATTTTTAGTGGCCATCCCAAAGCTGCAATTGCTATTTTGAAACAGACATCTACTGTTTCGATAGATTGTTATGAAGGAACGTATACCTCGCCTGGTGAACATGGAACTTTCAATTTTGTGATTTCTGCCGACAAATTAGTTGGAACTGCCATCGATAGTCAGGCTCAGTTTAATTATACAACTATAGGAACTGTTACTGGAAATACCGTTACTGGGGTTATATTGCCTTTTACTAATAATGCTACATTTAGCGGCACCATTTCAGGAAATACTATTTCAGGAACTACAGTTACTCCTTTCGATAAAGGGACTTTTCAAGGTGTAAAAACTTTATGAGCAATCATAAAATTATCCATAAAATAGAATCTTCCGGGGGGATGATTCTTGAGGTGATTCATTATTGAGTTACCTTTTTATGAATAATGATAAAAAATACCCTTGCATCTTTGAGTCTGATTTTTGCTTAAAGGCAAATCATTTCTTAGATGCAAAGGTATTTTAATAGAATTTATTTAGAAAGATCTATTCTCGACAAAAGAATTTTACTACCGTTCATTGTTTCGCTAAAGAAGTATAGATATTGGTTCATTCTATAGGAACCCGTATTTGGGAAAAGATAGAATTCTTTCTTTTCCGATTCGCCAAAACCTTTGATCTCACTTAATTCTCCGTTAGCAATATTGATATTACCATATTCATATTGGTATAGGGGAGTCCAAGTGGTGGTTAGTGTATTCCAACCAGAAAATGATTCTTTACGAACCGTTTTAACATCTCTGATTAACCAATACAAACTTTTGTTATCAGAAGATTCACGAAGTGAACTATAGGCTTGGTACATATCGGAAGTTAATGGCGCATTATTAAACAATCCCGACTTGCTCGATTGATCAAGTTTTACTCCGTAGTTTCTTTTTAAGTTTCCAGAGGCATCAAATTGAAACATGTAAACTCCTTTAAAAATTCTACCTTTCTTACTATTGCTAAAATCCTGGCCATTTATAAAAAGATCGCCAGAAGAGGTAATACTAATTCTGCTGATCACGAATTTTTTGCCATCAAACTCTATAAACTTTTTTTGATCAGCTGGTTTGTAATGTTTTTGTTCAAACTCTTCTAATGCGGTTGACTTTAAAAAATCGAATTTGCCATTCGTAATTTTTCCGATTTGAATATTATTATATTTTAGATCATCAAGCGGAACATCTACTTCTTCCTGTGTTTTTCCCAGGTCTTTAGAGCCAAAAGAAGCTAATGATGAAATCCCGCCAAGAATTCCGGAGCCGGAATTATTAGATTCTTCTCTTTCTTTAGCTGATTCAGAAGTGGTAGCCACCATTTGTAAATTCTTGAAAATATGGTCTGAATAATCTTCGGTTAGATTTTTAGTAATGGCAGATCCATACACGAACACGGAATTGTCTTTCTCATGAGCGCCTAAAACCCTCCAGCCATTGGTAGGAGAATCGAAATTGAACTTTTCAACGATCTTTCCTTTGGTAGATATTCTGATATAAGTATAATTAGTTGTTTTCGGGTCTGCCTCTTTTTTGTATAGACCACTTGGTGCAAACACCACGATCCAGTCTCTAGGTAAATCATCGTTCTCTACTTTATCGTTTTCGTCTTGAAGCGGTGCGGAGAAGATAATTTTTTGAGGGTAGTTGAAATTTATTTGATCAACAGTTGTGATGTTAACTTCGTTATCGCAACTCATGATATCGAAATTCATGAGTTCAGTATGTCCTTTTTTACTTGGCTTACCAGCAATTACTAAAACAGCACTATCTCTTTCAATCTCATAGGCACTTGTGAATAGATATTTTAAACCATCTTCCGTTTTTGGTTTTACTTTTTCAAGTTGTTTGATATTTCTATAATAAGAACCAGTTAACCAAACCCAAGATCCCTTGGTTTGTTTTTTTCGGAATACCAATTTTCCAGCCATGTCGGAGGATGCAGACAAACTATTGGTAATAAAACTCTCGCCTTTAAATTTAAACCAGCTCCAACGTGTTTTGGCTTTTTCAAGCAACTCTTCGTCTTTCATTGTATTGATCAAATTCAGGTCTTTGTCGTAAGTATAAATTTCATATTTCAACTTATTCTTAGTAGAAGACTCCAGGATATAAGTCATATCAATGGTGTTCTTCGATTCGTTCATATCGATATTTCCTAAGTATCCGTTTTTGGCTTTCCGTGAAATATCGAAAGACTTTTCAAGAATGGGTACTTGGGCCATTACCTGGATGCTACCAGACAGTAAGGCTAGGATTAATAAAGTAATGGGGTTTTTAAGCAGCGTTTTCATTGTTATAATTATTTGTAACAAAGGAATCATTATAACATTGCTCTTATATACCCTGAGGAGGGTATATTTTAGTTTGATTTACCAAATGCAATCAATATATATAGGTGTTGTGTTCTATTAGGTGGCATTGGAATATTAAGTTTCCGGACTTCAAGGATGAAAAATTAAGCCATTGATTGTTCAAAAGTTTTTCTTATTATTATATATAATTTTAAAAAATATATTATGAAAGTAGCTAAAGGAATTTGCAATATTTCAATCCTAGTTTTATTTACAATGGCTATTCCAGCAATGTCACATGCACAACTTCTTAAAAAATTAAAAGACAAACTCAATCAAACTATTGATAAAAAAACAGATAATACAATTAATAATACTGTTAATTCAGCTGAAAAAACAGTTGACAATGCACTAGGAAAAGATGGAACTCCTGCAACAACTAACAGTCCGGAAAATAAATCAACTGGTGCAACTAATACAGCAGGAGATGCAAAACCAACTATTGGTACTTACAAAAATTATGATTTTGTTCCAGGGGATAAGATCATTTTTGAGGATCATTTTGATACAGATGAGGAAGGTGAATTTGCCGCTCATTGGAAATTACTATATGGCCAGGGAAACGTGAATACATTCAATGGTCAAAAGACATTTCTTTTAACGGGAGGATACACCAGAGTAATACCTGCTATTAAAACACCAGCCTTCTTAACAGATAGTTTCACCATTGAATTTGATAATTATTCAATTAATGATTTTGGCCCTCAAATCTGGTTCTACAAAACTGTGGAAGATGCTAAGTCAGATGATACTGAACTTTATAAAATTGTGTTCAATGAGCGAAATGGATTTTATACATTGAACATAAGATCAAAGAATCGTACTGGAGAATCTCAAACAAGATATCCAGAACAAATCGGCTATAATAATTATAGAAATAAGTGGCATCATATTGCCATAGCCTATAAAAATAAACGCCTCAAAATTTATGTGGATGAATACAGGGTATTATCTCTTCCTGAGATCGATTTAAATGCAACAGCATTTGCTCTAGTTGGTGATGGTACACCAAAAGATCCTGTGGTGATATCCAATTTTAAATTGGCTCAGGGTACTGGTATTAAAACTCCGGAAACAAAATTCACGGAAACTAAGATCGTAACACATGGCATAAATTTCGATATTAATAAAGCTGATATTAAGCCCGAAAGTATGGGCACTTTAAATACCATTGTTGAAATACTTAAAAAGAATCCAGAAGTAAAATTCGAGGTTCAGGGGCATACTGATAATAGCGGTATCGCTGCAAATAACTTAGCGTTATCTCAGAAAAGGGCAGATGCTGTAAAACAGCAATTGATTAGTCTAGGAATTGATGAGTCCAGATTAACCAGTAAAGGTTTCGGTGATACAAAACCTATCTCAGATGATTCTACACCTGAAGGCAAAGCAAATAATAGACGGGTTGAGTTTGTTAGAACTGATAAGTAAAAATCTATATGATGGCAATTATCTCGTAACATGGCGCTAGACAGGGTATATATGTAAAAAAACCACCAATGCAGATATTTGAATCAATCAAGATATTGCATTGGTGGTTATCTTTTTAGTTCAATGCATATATTATTTCATTATATGAATTGATTGTCAAGAATTGGGTGCTTACAAAATCAAACTATAATTTCGTAAAATGAACATTAAGTTTTACAAAACAAAATAGTAGAAGATCAAGTTTCATAATTGAACTATAATTGTTTAATAATTACAGAATTATGTCTTATTGCTCCCATATCCCCAACATGGCGGAACCCAGTAGAAGCCTTCACAAAAATTACCACGACCATCATTATGGATTTCCGATTCACAACGATAATGAATTGTTCGGGAGATTAATTATGGAAATCAATCAGGCAGGCTTGAGTTGGGAAACGATTTTAAAAAAGGAAACTACATTTCGAAAAGCCTACCACCAATTCAATATTAAAAAGATTGCAGCTTATACCGAAAAAGACCGGGAACGTTTATTAAAAGATGCAGGCATTATTAGAAACAAACTAAAAGTGTATGCTGCTATTGAAAATGCAAAGACCATTCTCGTTTTGCAAAAAGAATTCGGCAGTTTTGAAACATGGCTCGAAACACATCACCCTAAAACAAAAGAAGAATGGGTGAAACTGTTTAAAAGTACTTTCAAATTTACTGGCGGTGAAATTGTCAACGAATATTTAATGAGTATTGGCTATTTGCCCGGAGCCCATTCTACAGATTGTGCTATCCATAAAAAGATCCTCCCGCATAAACCCATGTATTTAGTAAAGAAATAATTCAGTAAATTTCAGTTCAACCGCGCATCATGAAATTAAAATCAACCATACTTTCTGTCATCCTCATCCTATTCGTTACGCATAGCTACGCCGATAATTATCCGCGTAACTATGCCATCGATATTATCCATTACGCTTTTAACCTCAGTTTTTCTGATCAAACAGATGAGATGAAAGGCATTGCTTCCATCACCCTCCAATGCAAACAAAAAGACGTAAAACAAATTCGATTGGATCTGATTAACCAAGCCGATAAATGGAAAGGAAAGGGCATGAATGTGCAGTCTGTTCTGCTCAATAATAAAGTACTAAAGTTTACCCATAAAAACGATGAACTGCTAATTCAATTGGAGGCTGCGTTTGCCATCAATGAATCTATCACAATCGTTGTTACCTATAGTGGCATCCCTGCCGGTGGTATGAAAATTCAACCCACCAAATTTGGCGACCGCAGCTTTATGTGCGAGAACTGGCCCAATAATGCACGTCACTGGTTGCCTACTGTTGATCATCCATATGATAAAGCCACTAGCGAATTCATCGTTACTGCTCCAGCTCATTATAAAGTTGTGTCAAACGGATTACTCTTAGAAGAATCACTCATCGATAAAGAAACCAAACGTACACACTGGAAACAATCCATTCCTGTTTCTTGCTGGTTATTTGTGTTGGGTATTGCAGACTTTGCCGTTCAATATGTAGATGAATTTAATGGTAAGTCCATCCAAACATGGGTATACCCCAGAGACAGAGATAAAGGTTTCCTTGATTTTAAATCACCAACCAAACAAGTACTTCAATTTTATACAGATTATGTAGGTCCTTATGCCTATGAAAAATTGGCCAATATAGAAACTCAAAGCGTGGGTGGTGGTATGGAAACTTCTTCCGCTATTTTTTATGATGAAAAATTGGTAACTGGTGAGCAATCGGTTCGCTTAAGAAATGTAGTGATCCATGAAATAGCCCACCAATGGTTTGGTAATGCTATTACTGAAACCACCTGGGATGATGCCTGGTTAAGTGAAGGCTTTGCCACTTTTTTTACTTTGCTATTTATTGAGAACGCTTATGGCTACGAAGAATTTAATACGGGCATTAAAGTCGCTCGTAAAACAGTGTACGACCTTGCCAAAAAAGATAGCTTGTTTACCATAGTGGCCAATCGTAGCGCCGAAGCAGGCCCTGTTACCAGCGGCATCACATATCAAAAAGGAGCCTGGACCTTACACATGCTTCGCGAAAAAATTGGTCACGATAATTTTAGAAAAGGCATACAGGCGTATTATAAAAAATATTTCAATGCCAATACTACTACTAACGAGTTTATTTCAGAAATGGAAAAAGTTTCAGGAATGGACTTGAAAGATTTCTTTAACCAATACTTGCTTCGTGCAGATAACCTGCAATTAAAAGGTAATTGGAATTATGATGTATCCAATAATAAGATCGTTTTAAAATTACAGCAAACACAATCATCAGGAATGCCTTTTAATTTTCCTATAGAATTGGCCATTTATAAATCGGGAGTAGCTGCACCAGAAATAGTAAAACTAAATATGAGTACTTTATCAGCAGAATTCAATCTTCCTTGTAATTCAAAACCTGAAGTACTTGTAGTAGATCCAAGGGCTGTATTGTTGCATCAATTTGAATGGAAATAAAAGTAAATAGCCCCTTTGCAAGAAAAATTAGTAATTTAATTCTTGCCAAATAACCACATAAACGATTGCCATGAAAAGATATCCATTGCTTGCTATAGCTTTATTGCTGGTAGTTCTTGCCTCC
>JANYEA010000018.1 GCA_025363385.1 Bacteroidota bacterium
AGCTAAATAAATGAATGTAAATGCCAATAATTTTAAAAGCGTAACTTTAAGTGTAAACAGAATCCAGGATTAAGAATTACCAGTGTAAGGAAATATCAGGATTTAATTTTAAAAAGGTAAGGTTTATTTAGGACTAGACACGTTAATTAATATAGCAAAATCTATATCACCCGTTGTTCTTCTTGGTGCTATTTTATTAACTGCATTCATCCATATATCTCTAGCTACGGCTCCTATTAAATAAAAGTCTATACCAAATTCTTCAAACCCACGTTCTAAAGCAGCAAGCATAACAGTTATCTCAGGTTGCTGCCTTAGTTGTTCATAATTTATTTTGTAAGAACTCATCGTATATCTTTTGTGCTGTTTCTATACATCTTCTGTCATTAGTATTCATTAGATCTGTATAAATTAATAATGGTGGGACTGTTCTACTATCTCCATCATCAAAATGCCAGAATCTTTTATAGACCTTTACATTACCATTTTCACTAGGAATCAATCTGTATTTATTTATTATTTCATTTCTTGTTTCCGTTGTGTATAATGTAAGAATTTGAGGATGTAGGTAGTTGGTATATAAATCAGCAGCTGGTTCTCCTCCCCATTTAGTTGTGTTTCTATCTATTTCAAGATTTTTCCAATTTTGGAAATCGGTTTCTCTAAGAAACCTAAATGTTCCTACCAATAAAGCTGGCTTCAACCTTTCTTCGTATGCAACCATCCATTTTTCCAGCAATTCTTTTTTGTTGTTCAACCGGAATTCTTGCTTTCTAACCTCGATTAAAAAATTTAATTCTTTTAAACCTGTAAGTATATAATTGACATTTCCTAGGCCAACGTTTGTGATATTTGCTATGTCTCTTTGACCTTGTTGAATAAGGTGTTGATCTAATAAAAAGTGAAACAAGACTTTCAACCCTGTTTTAGTAAAAGCTCTATTTCCTTTCTCTCTTTCTGTTTCTAATGCTTTTTGACCATCAATCCAAAGTATTAGATTCTTATTATTAATATAGGTGTTTCCATTCGCCTCTAAATAAGCAATTTTGTTTCCCCTTAATTCATCTTTGATTTTTGGAAATATTCTTTGTGCTATTATTATAAATGGGTTTAACTGTTTTGCTCTACTAATTATTTGAGGCAATTGGTGATTTCTCAATTCTTGTTTGATCTCTGCATTGAGTACAATTAATTGGTTTTCAATTAGTATTTCTAATTGACCATCTAATTCTTGATTTTCAAAATCTATCCATTTCCCATCTAAACCCACATTTTTATGTAGGTTCTCAAGTGCTATATGGACTATTTCTTGCTTTCTCATGTTCACTTAATTTTAATGTACACGATTCGTGAACATTTAATATTTGTGAACAAACTTAGCCATTTATTTTTGATTTCCATTCATTCATATGTAAAAAATACTGAATTCCTTTGGACTTTAGTTCAAATTTGAGCGCTTTGGCTGGATTTTGTATTCTGTGAAGTTTGGGGGAGGATTTGCAATTGATTACAATATAAAGCCAAGCAGCATCACCAAGCTGAGCTAAACGATTCATCTCATTTTCGCTTAACATTACGCTGCCGTCGCCAGCACTGCGTCCTTTTACCTCAATATAGCGTTTCAATTCCTCTGGGCTGATGCTTTTCACATCATAACCCTCATTATTTGCACTAACATCAATAGGAGTCCAACCATTTAGTAGCTCATAATCCATGGCTTCTTTCATTGCAATAGCTTCGGCTTCATCGTCGCGACTCATACCATAATGGCCAATATATTCTACTTGTGTTAATGGAACTACATAGGCGCATCCCAAAATCTCAGGTGCTTTTGGGTTTACTTGAGTCATTAACTCCAAGTTTTCTAAGCGATGCTGTTTTTTTAGAATTAGTTCGTTAATGCGTTCTTGTTTCTTAAAAATCTTTTCCTGAAGTTTATTATCGCCTAATAATACTTTGCTCTGAAGCTCATGAATAGCAATCTGTAGATCCATTATGATTTGTGTAAAAGCGGATTCTAAATACTCTTTGCGATCTGAGGCATCTTTTTTTACATGTGCTTTTGTTTCTAGAAACTGCTGAGATGTAATATTTTCAAAACTCCATTGTACCACATCATTACTGCTTACAACTTCTGGCGGTTCTATTGGCTTTGTAAAGTCGGTTGGGGTGTGAAGATCAATAAATTTAGCGGGAGAAGTAATATGGAATTCACCATCTTTTGATTGATAAACCATTACTAGCCGTTCATCAGAAATACTATCGTCCTTTTTACTTGGCCTATTATCCACTATTTGGCTCTTTACAAAAAAAGCAAAGTAATCTTCTTTATCATCAGGAGAAATAAGAATAGTTCCCTTGATCATATCTTCCCTATAAAGATTTCTAACTACAGTTACCAAGCTGTCAAAAACTGGATTACCTGGATTGATATAATGAACTTTTCCAAGATCGCCAACACTTTGATAATCGAGGAAGATTTGCTTATCAAAACAAAATTGAATTGATTTGATAGCATCGAAGAAAATTTTATAGTTGTCTTTCAACTCTGTGATAACCGGCTCGGGCATTTTATCGATACGATAAATGGAAGGCCTTAGTTCAGTGAATATACCGCCTAAATTTTGAAATGCTTTTTCAAAGAAAAGCCTAATATAGATTGGTTGTAGGCGTTTTTCATCTGAGTTTTCTTTTAAGATTCTAGCATCTTTGAAATCAACTTTACTATGCGCCAATTTATCTTTTTGCTCTCTGATTTTCTCAGAGAATTTCATTTTTAATACTTCGTCATCTTGAGACAAAAATTTGTCTAATTCGGTCTCTTTGCCATTGAAAACAGAATTAATGATATCTTCTAAGCCAACACCCTCTAAAACATCTTGAATTACATCGTAAACGCGATCGTCACCCATGCCTTCACGGATGATATCAAGTTTAAGTAGAAGTCTTTCTAAAACTTTGCCTTCCTTGGTATTGCTAGCAACCATGTTAAATACCAAAACATCTTTCTTTTGCCCATAACGATGGATCCTCCCCATTCTTTGTTCAAGACGGTTGGGGTTCCATGGAATGTCCCAGTTTATCAAAAGACGACAGAATTGTAGGTTAATACCTTCTCCAGCTGCATCAGTAGCAATCAAAATTTGAGTATCAGGTGTGGCAAATGACCATTGTGCATCACGGCGCTCATCTACATTTTTACCACCATGGATGGTGGCAACTTTATATCCACCACTTTTTGAAAGACGTTCTTCTAGGTAAAGTAAAGTGTCTTTATGTTCAGTAAATATAACCAGCTTTTCGCCATTCTCTAAAACTCCATTTGATTTTAAAAGCTCTTGTAATTCTTGAAATTTCTTTTCTTCCTGTTTGCGATTATAAAGAGATTCAGCCATTTCGTAAAGCTTCCTTACTTCACTAGCTTCTGTTTGAATTTCGCTAAGACTCTTAGCTGTAGTAAATAGTTTGAATTTTTTTGGATCTGAAAGTATGTTTTCTAAAGCATCTCTTTCATCGTCTTCTAAGTCTTCAAAATCTTCGATATCATCAACATCGAAACCATCTAATTTATGGCGTTGATTGAAAAGTTGGGGGCTATTGGCAGTATCATCTAATATACCTTTAAGTGCGTGATAACGTCTGCCAAGCGTATTCTTAATAGCAAAAATCGAACTCACTAATCTTCTTTGCATCACAGTCAATGCCAGGGATACGTGAATATTTTTTGTTTCTGAAGCTTCTTCCTTTTTCTTGGTTAGGTAATTGGTTACTGCATCGTATAATTCTTTTTCCTCTGGGGTTAATTGATAAGCAACTGTTTTTGTAAATCTTTCTTTGAACAAAGGCTTTCTTTGCCAATCTTTCATGTCTTCTTTAAGTCTACGAATGAAGAACTTATTGATACCATCATGCTCCAATTCCTTAATTCGAGTAGAGGCAATTTCATCGGTTGCAAAAATATCTTCGTCTAATAATTGTAAGAGCTTTTTAAAAGTATCTGTTCTGCCACGGTGAGGTGTTGCTGTTAGCAATAAAATATGCTCACATTGTTGGGATAAAACTTGTGCCGCTCTGTATCGGAGTGATAAATATTGTTTGGTACCATAGTCGTAAGCAGATAATTTATGGCACTCATCAAATATAATAAGATCCCAATGCGAATTACTTGCAACATTTAATACGTCTTCGCGTGAAATGAAATCAATTGAAGTAACAATACGAGGTGCAGTATGAAATATATTGGGGTCTGAAGAGAATAAACTCCGGTTTACTAAGGTGAAAGGGATATTGAACTTTATGGCCATCTCATCTTCTTGCCATTGTTTTGTTAGTCCACCAGGTGTTACAATTAGGATTCTTTCAGACAGGCCTCTCATCATTAGTTCTTTAATAAGTAAGCCTGCCATGATTGTTTTACCTGCCCCAGTATCATCTGCTAACAAGAAACGGATTTTGGGAAGCGGTAGCAAGAACTTGTAAACGGCTTCAACCTGATGTGGCAGAGGGTCAACAATGCTACAATTGACTGCAAAAAGTGGGTCGAATTGATAAGCTGAATTAATGCGCTCTGCTTCCGCAAATAATCCAAATCTAGTTGGATCTCCTTTGAAATTAAAAGTACCTTCTTGGGTGAGGATCTCCAATGATTCAAATTCTTCTTGGGTAATTACAATTGTTTTTGCTTTACTGGAATTGACACCAGTAAATTTAAGAGATACCATGGTTCCCAATGATTGGATCTGGTTAATAGTAACTGGTTCCGAGGGTATTAGATTTTTGACAATTTGTCCTATTTCAATCGGCATAATAATTCTTGTGTTTTTTGATAAATTCTTGAATATCAACCTGTATCAGTATTTCATTATGCTTTTTAACAGCTTAAATTTGGATTTAAAGCAGGAAATTATCATCAAGTTTTCATATAAATAAAGTAAATGCTCAAAATTTTTAAAATGAGCTTTGTTAGTAGTGGGACTAAAATTATTTTACTTGTATATGAATTTAAAGAATAATATTTAAATTAACATATTGAATTATATAAAAGGGCATGAATATTAGCCTTTTTAAGGGTGAATGAGGGTTAGTGAACACAGTATTAGTTGATCCAATAGATTACCCACAAAATCAATTGATTAATTTTTGGTGCATCTTTTAGTTTTCCCCTAACAAAATGAAAACGATTCCCCCCCGGTTCGTTTTCTTTTTGTCTTGCACCAATAGTTACAGTGTTTCATTCGAAAACTGATAACCTTGAAATATGAATTAGATAAATTTGACCAATTTGTTGAGGCCAATTTAAGTATCGAAAAACTGTTTGGATGGAGTAACGATGAAGCTGATTTATTGGCCAATTTGCTATTTATTAGAGAAGAGAAAGAGCGGATCCGTCATGCAATGATGATGGATGTTGGTGATATTGAGGATGATAGAATCGCTCAGAAATATGTTCGAACTCACCAAATTCGGTTAGTTTACTTAGCAAATAAAGTGATTGCTTATAAAGAAGTTGCCATGCCTAAGATTGGAGGTTACTTGGCAAAACCTTATTCAAATCTTTGTGAAGAAGTTGAAAGTAGTTTAGAGTTTTTACTTCAGTTTATTGAAAAGTTTTTTAGTCAATATTTTGATAAAGATGCTGCCATTACGGAATGTCATTTACGTCTTATAGATTCGGAATTAGCCGAAAACCTAATTAGATTCAATGATTTATCCTATAGTAAAGAATATCAACCGCTTTGTATTTTGATTGGAACTATTTTAAAGAATCGTTTAGCAGAAAGGCTGAATCCATTGACTTATAGGCAAGCATTTTATTTTAGAGAGTTGATCAATTTGGTGCTTAGGATACCAGAAAATTTGGAAAAAGAATTGGTATATCTCAATTTTAATGATCCTGCATTTTATAAGTATTGTACCAATAAAGTAGCATTGGAATTGATGGAGAAAGGTGGCGCCCAGGAAAGAATAAATTATATGCAGTTTTGTGTAAAGGAATTAAAGCAGCTTCAAACTAGGCCTAATTTTATTTATCGGTTTGATTGTTTGAATATTAATCAGTGGTTGACCGATTGGCTTTTAGAAGAAATTGCGTTTCATGAAAAGACAAATCAGCCTGTTATTTCGATGCCGCCAGCTGCAACTTCAAAATCTTCTGAACTAGATAAATTAGAATTGAATTTAAGTGTTGGCCAATTAGGACTTTTAGCTAGCCTATTTATTGAAAATTGTATGCCTAACCATCCGGCTCACAAAAAGATTGCCATGGCTATTGCCAAGAACTTTGTTACTAAGAAAGCCGGAAAAGGAGAGGATATTAGTTGGGAGAGCTTATTGGGGAAGTTTTATAAACATGATAAGGTGTCGAAGGATATTGTGGTTGAGATTTTGATGAGAATGGTGAAGAGGTTGAGGGATTGAAAGGGTGATTATTTTTTAAGTTCAAGTTTGCAATTAGTTTAATGATATATAACAAAAATCAATTAAATTATATATGTGCTTTAAAAGTAAGTAAATTCAATGGATGTTAATCTAATGAATATTACAGATTATGGAAAAAATAATACGAATTCACGGAAAAATACTTGTTCAACTTTTAAGACTAAGAAAGGATAATCCTGATTTATATTTTGTTCCAAGAAGATAAACAACCAAAATCGGCTAGAAAAAGGATATTGGTTTATTGGTAATGAATTTTATTTATATATTTCATTTTGGAATGGCACTGAAGGGAAAGAAAAAGTACACAATATAGGCTTTGTTATTTTACATAATTTGATTCGAAGATATAAAACACTGAACTTTTGTTTTTAACTAATTAGCGACAAGTCAATTATTTATGATTCAATATCATCTAAGCACAACCAAAATGAAACTTGCAGGGCCTACTTCTGCGCAAATTGATACATGTAATCAATGGGCTGCTACAGCACTTGATAAATTTCATATTGATTCTACCGCAGATTTTCTATTTGAAATTGATGGAATACCAACAAAATCAAAACTAGTTTGGGATTCCAATTTTTCAAAGGTTGCAATGAAAGAAGAAATTGACATGGCTAATCATGGAGGTGTTGCACTAGCTTGGTTTGTTATGTCAGTTTTGCAGGATTTTGTTTATGTAGAACAATCGGAAATAGGTGATGGAGTCGATTATCGCTTTATGAAATCGGAACCTGCTGAGGATGATTTAAACTTTATTGGTGATTTTCACCATGTAGAAATTTCAGGTATTTTGCAAGAATCGAAAACTAATACTTTGAAGGGAAGAATAAGAGTAAAACATTATCAAATAAAAAAAGGTAGTAAAAGATCTGAAACTTCCTCCGTAATTGTAACTTTATTTAGCGAACCAAGAACAATAAAAGAAATTCATAAATGAAGCCTAAATTAATGCATCAGGAGGCTATGGAGTATTCATTTAATGCAAAACAAGCATTGGATCAGGGCTTTGATTCTAATGCATATGAACTTTATAATAAAGCTGCAGTGTTAGAAAGTCAGGTAGCGGAATTTTATTTCGATAAACCAGACCTAGAACCTACACGTAGTGTTGTTATTCGTAGTGCAGCTTTTTTGAATATTAAAGCTGGGCAAATTGAAAATGCAAAAAAGTTTATATTTTTCGGACTTCTTAATGCTAAGGATGAGCAAATTTTAGAACAACTTAATAATGCGCTAGAGATTGCAGTTTCTCTTAGTAATTTGACAAATGAAGCTGCTAGTAGAGAATTTAATTACCTAAATGTTCTAAGGCAACGTAGCATTCTTTATGTCATTGAGCCTACAAATATAACATTTGGTCATTCTGTGGGATTGGAAATGATTCGTGATTTTTCAATAGATTACTTGAAATCTTTAAAGGCTTATGCTACATCCAAATTTAGGCAATTATATGCGGTTGGTGAAGAAATTGAAGATTCTGTAAAAAGAGAAATTGAAAAATTAATTAACCCACTCGTTACTAGCTCAGCATATGGAAGTTTTAAATTTTCAATTGCCAATGACTTCCTTTCAAGAGAAAGTGAAAGTCAAGAAGTTCGAGAATTAAAAGCCCATGTCGTAGCTAAATATCATAATGAAATATTTATAAACCCATTAAGTGATAACGATATAAAAGTGATTAAACAAAATTTCAACAGTGATGAAATAAATGAAATTTTTAGGCCATTGACAAAAATAAAGGGAAGTAACTCAGCATATAAAGTTGGATATTATGACTCAAATGACTTCAATAAGAAATTCACAAGTAAAATAGTAAATAAACAGCGTCAACAACTTCTTACAATAAAACCAATTACGCAGGAAGATATTGGAGAATTGGAAAGTTCTATAACACATAAGCGAAGTACTTTGGATGGTAAAATGCATAAGACTACAATATTTAAGCAACAAATGAAATCGGCTGAATTTAATATTCCGACAAATCAGATTGAGCCTATAGACAATCCAGCAATAATTTTAAACGAGGAAATTATTCTTGATATTAATTTTAATTCTACTACTGGCTTTACTTTTTCATTTTCAGATTTTGGAATTGAAAACACTGAAATAGATTATAATAAAGCATTTAAAGGATTTCACAACGCTTTCTATAATAAATTAAAAAGACTTGCCGTTATTGAAACTAAAAATGAGAACGAGCAAAGGGATTGGGATGTAGTAAAAAAAATAATAGGCAATCCAGATGCATTTAATAAATAAAGCGCATATATTAAGATCCTGTCTTATTAATACTTGTTTTTAATATTGTCTGTTGCAATTTAAGTTTTAGCATACCCATATCATCACTAACTTTCTGGGCTACAATTTTGGCATAAATCTGAGTTGTTCTAATTGAATTATGGCCTAATAACGCACTAACTGTTTCAATAGGTACGCCATTGCTTAATGTTACAGTTGTAGCAAATGTATGCCTGGCAGTATGAGTTGTCAGGTTTTTATCGATTTGACATATAGCTGCAACCTCCTTTAAATACGAATTGAATTTTTGGTTGCTATTGATTGGGAACACTTTATTATTTCGAACACAGTAGGGATGATCCTTGTAACGTTCTATTATTTCTTCAACTATGGGGAAAATGGGAACATTTTCTTTACACTCCGTTTTAACACGGTTTTTCATAAACCAGCGCTGGCCATCGATCATAATATGAATATGATCTTTTGAGAGAATTGAAGCATCCTTATAGGCATATCCAGTAAAGCACATAGCAACATATGTATCCCGGACCTCTTCAAGACGCTTCATAGGCATTTCCTTTGAAATCAAACGGTCCAATTCATCCTTCATAAGTCTTTCCCGATCTGGAGAGAGGTAGGAGCATCTAAACTCCTGAATTGGATTTTTATTGAGCCAATCTTTTTGAACACACATCCATAGGATCTTCTTGGTATTTCTGATATGCTTCATGGCACTATTATTCTGCAGCTTTTCGGTAATAGTGAGATAGTGCTCAAAATCTTCAGCAAAAGAATGTTTGATATTGGGGAGTGGAATATCAGAAAGATTGAATTCGGCTTTTAAGAATGCTATAATTTTATCTAACGTTGTTTTGAATTTTTCCAAAGATGCGGGGGCTCTGTTCCCAGCTTTTACTTTTTGCTCGAATTGTTCATTATGGTATTTAAAAGCCAGGACTAATGTTTTTTGTTCTTGTACTTTCCCCAGAAAAGAGTTTTTGATCATTTCAGGAGTAACAATATTGTAAAGTGCTATCATTTTATTATAATGCAAGTGAAGTTGACCTTTTACAACATCCAATTGGTTATTGATCATTTTGGATTCTTCTGATTTCCCTTTAACCGACCCACTGTCTGTATTAAACTGAGATGGCAATACTTTAATGCCCAATGAAAATTGGGCTCTAACTCCATTAATTGTTAGACGTACACAAACGGGGACTTTACCAGATTCATCCTTACGTTGTTTACGCAACCATAATAAGATGGAGAGATTTTGATTTACTTTCATGCTAGTGGATTTTTGGTGACCGAAAATGGGTGTTTTGCCTAGCTGAATCTGTAATCGCGAATTTGATGAAAGTCTTTACGGCAAAAGGTTTCCTAGTAATTCGGTTACCATAAAGAAAATACTTAGATTGGTAACCTAAAAGGATACCTTTTAGATTGATAATATATGATATGGAATTGTACTCGGTAAGGGATTTAAACCACGTTTTACACCTAAACTAATGCAAAAAGCCACTCAAATGAGTGGCTTTTGCGGACCGGACGGGACTCGAACCCGCGACCTCCGCCGTGACAGGGCGGCATTCTAACCAACTGAACTACCGATCCGTTTCCTCAAAATAACCCCAAGGGGTCGTTTTTCGGATGGCAAAGATAAGGGGAAAGGCATCTTAAAAACAAATCTTTTCAAAAAAAAATTCAAACCTTATTTTTACTGTCTCAAACATAAAATATGCCTCAATACCCGAATAGACAATTCCTTGATTTTGAACAGCCCATCAAGGATTTGTATGAGCAAATTGATGATACTAAGAAGTTAGCAGAAAAGAATCCAAAGATCGATTATAACTCTACATTAGAGCAATTAGAAGCTTCTATCATTGAAAAGCGTAAGGAAATTACTGCATCTTTAACTCCTTGGCAACGGGTGCAATTGAGTCGCCATCCCGATCGTCCTTATACTGTGAAGTATATACAAAACATGACTACCAATTTTTTGGAACTTCACGGAGATAGGAATGTAAAGGATGATAAAGCCATGGTAGGAGGTTTCGCAGAACTTGATGGCGAAACGGTTATGATTATTGGCCAACAGAAAGGAATCAATACCAAAACCCGCCAGATGCGCAATTTTGGTATGGCAAATCCAGAAGGTTATCGTAAAGCACTCCGTTTGATGCGCCTTGCTGAAAAATTTAATAAGCCTGTTATCTGTTTAATTGATACACCCGGTGCTTACCCTGGTTTAGAAGCGGAAGAACGCGGACAGGGAGAAGCCATTGCACGAAATATTTATGAGATGATTCGTTTAAAAGTTCCCATTGTAATCGTGATTATTGGTGAAGGGGCAAGTGGTGGTGCATTGGGTATTGGTGTGGGTGATAAAACTTTGATGATGGAGAATACATGGTATACCGTAATCTCTCCTGAAAGTTGCAGCTCCATTTTATGGCGTAGCTGGGATAAAAAAGAGGTAGCTGCAGAACAATTAAAATTAACTGCCACTGATATGAAAGGCTTTGGATTAGTTGATGAAATTGTGAATGAACCAGATGGTGGTGCACATTGGGATTATATGGCCGCCGCAGAAATTTTGAAAACACAAATTATAAAAGCATTAGCTGAACTGAAAACTAAAACCCCGGAAGAGCGCATCAATGAAAGGATTGCCAAATATGGTAAAATGGGTTTCTGGGAAGAGTTTGAAGAAGTTGAGGAAGAACCAGTGGATACTAATTCATAAATTCGCTGACCATTTTAAAAATGGTTAGAACATAAACAAAACTAACATGTTGTCTTTACGCAAAACACTCCGCGGCACTGGTGTTGCTGTGGTTACACCTTTCAAATCTAATTTTGAAATTGATTTTCCGGCCTTGGATAAAGTAATAGATTCCCTTATTCATAATGGTGTGGAATATATTGTAACGCTTGGTACCACAGGTGAAACGCCTGTTTTAGATAAACAAGAAAAAATCGATATTGTCAACCATACTTTTGATAAAGTAGCGGGTCGCGTTCCTATTGTTGTGGGTATTGGTGGTAATAACACCCATGACCTGATCAAAGATTTACATCAGATTCCATTAGATAAAGCGGTAGCTGTTTTAAGCGCTTCACCATATTATAATAAGCCATCACAGGAAGGAATATATTATCATTATAAGGCATTAGCAGAAGCCTCACCAAAACCAATCCTATTGTACAATGTGCCCGGGCGCACAGGAAAAAATATGACTGCAGATACTACTCTACGTTTGGCCAATGATATTCCCAATATCGTAGGTATTAAGGAAGCAGGGGGGGATATGGCTCAATGCATGATTCTATTACGCGATCGTCCAAACGATTTCTTAATTGTGAGCGGTGATGATGCCCTCGCATTACCTCAATTAGCATGTGGTATGGATGGAGTGATTAGTGTGGCTGCAAATGCTTATCCTAAAGAGTTTTCAGATATGGTACGCCATTGTTTGAATGGCGATTTTGGTGAAGCAAAACAAATCAATGATAGATTGATACATGCTTTTGAATTGATGTTTGCAGAAAATAATCCTGCTGGAGTGAAAGCTTTCATGACAGAAATGGGATTGTTAGATAATTATTTACGACTTCCAGTAGTGCCACTTAGTAAGGGCTTACATCAATCAGTAAAATCATTTTTAGGGAAATAATAATAAGTATCATGTTAAAATGAGGCTTATATTTTTTAAAGTAAAATTCCTTTCAAAAAGAATAATGCCACACTAAAGTAAATAACTAGTCCTGTAACGTCTACAAGAGTTGCTACAAAAGGAGCAGAGGAAACGGCAGGATCGGCTCCTAATTTCTTTAAAACTATAGGAAGCATTGAGCCACTAAGTGTACCCCATAATACTACGCCAACTAGACTAAAACCTACTGTTGAAGCAATTTGTTGCCAGTGTTCACCATAAAGATTCGGTTTAACCATATGTACAACACCAACCCTAACAAATCCTATAAAACCAAGTACAGAACCCAATAATAATCCGCTGGTTAATTCTCTGCGCAATACACGCCACCAATCTGCTAGTGTAATTTCTCCAACTGCCATTGCCTGAATAATAAGGGTTGATGCCTGAGATCCGCTATTTCCTCCTGATGAGATGATCAAGGGTACAAATAAGGCCAACACAACTGCTTTTGCAATCTCATCCTCAAAATAACCCATTGCAGTAGCTGTAAGCATTTCTCCTAAAAAAAGCACTACCAGCCAACCGATACGTTTACGGAATAATTTTAAAAGTGGTATATCGAGGTAGGGCTCATTTAAAGCTTCAGTACCCCCCATTTTTTGCATATCCTCACTGAACTCTTCATTGGCCACCCATAACATATCGTCGATCGTAACAATACCTAATAAAATATCATTATCGTCAACCACAGGAAGTGCTACACGGTTATTCATTTTAAAAACCTGACTCGCGTGCTCCTGGTCGTCATTTACTTTTAAGGAAACAACCCTTCCATCTACAATCTCAGAAATTAATTTTTCTGGGGTAGCAAGAATTACATCACGTATTCTAATATCGTCTACTAATTCTCCTTTTTCATTGATGATATAAATCACATCAATGGTTTCACTGTTTTTTGCATACTTGCGAATGGTGGAAAATACATCTTCAACTGTATTATGTGCATACACATACACATAGTCTGGCGTCATTAAACGCCCCACACTATCTTCGGGGTATCCTAAGAGCGATAAAGTAATTTTTCTTTCGTCGGGTTCTAATAATTTAATCAAATCTCGAATCACTGCTTTTGGCAATTCTTCCAGAAAATCGGTACGGTCATCCGCAGGTAGATCGTTGAGTAATTCTGCAGTTTTAGCAGTGGGAAGCTCATTGATAATGTCTTTTTGTTGTGCGATATCAAGGATCTTAAACACACTGGAAGCCCTTTTGATAGCCATATTGGCGATAATCTGTGCTTCGAAATCTGGATAAAGATTGATTAATTCAGCCACATCGGAAATGTTCTGATCATTCAGAAATTCACGGATAGCCAATTTGTCTTCTGTGGCAATCAGTTGTTCGAACTGCTCTGCGATATTTAATTGTTCTAATTCCAGCGACATGCCTGCAATTTAGCTTTTTGAACTGTAGTGGGGAAATTTACTACTTTTGTTTCCGCTAACTTTGTATTAATATTTTAATATGATATTACCCATTCTTATGGTTGCGCCCTCAGAGCTTAGGGGTAGGGGCGTGTTTGCAACCAAAACAATTGCATCGCAAACAATTATAGAGATTTCTCCTGTATTGATATTGTCAATCGAGGACCGAGCTAAAGCGGAAGAGACAATGCTCTATAATTATATTTTTGAATGGGGAGAAAATTATGAACTAGGTGCTTTAGGGATGGGTTATATATCCATCTATAATCATTCTTATCAATCCAATTGTATTTATGAAATGGATTTTGAAAATGAATTAATGACAATAAAAACCCTGCGCAATATTGCAGCAGGGGAAGAATTATTTATCAATTATAACGCAACACCTGATGATATAACCCCCATCTGGTTTGATGCACAATAATTATTGCCAATATTGATAGCCCATTAATCTTGCCAATTCTAATTTAGATACACAAAGTTGATACTGGAATTGTAGTTTGCTAAATTCTGCCCTTTGTACATTAGTACTAGCATTGGTTAATTCTAAATTAGTGCCTACTCCGTTTTTAAAACGGATTGCAGCTAAATCCTGTGCATATTTCGCCTGATCTATTTGTGCTTGTGTATTGACAATGCGTTCAATATTCGTTTGAATATCTGTCATGGCTTGTGCAATATCTTTTTTGTAATTAGCATTTAAAGATTCTAATGCAAGTTGCTGTTGCTGCACTAAATGTTCTTGTAATTTGATTTGTTGTTTGGTTTTTCCGCCAGAATATAAAGGAATGTTTAAAGTAACACCACCTAAGCCATTGAACTGAAAATTATAAATATTAGGGATATAGCCATTTTTAAAACCAACACCTCCATTCATTACAATGGTAGGCTTGTCTAATAATTTAGCAATGGCAATATCGCCACTAGCCTGATTGATTTTATCTTTGGCTACTTTAAAATCAAGGTTATTATTTAAAGATGAATCCAATGCAATTTGATTGGTTACGCTTGCAATGGTAAAGTCAAAACTGGTTCCTGTTGTTGCATTGGTTCCAGTTGTATAATTCAAAAGATTGATTTGTTTTTGTAAGCTATTTTTCAAATCAACTTTTCTATTTTCTTCATTATCAATATTTGCTTGAATATTCAATAAATCAATCTTCAGGGCCTCACCATCTTTTAATTTCGATTGTACCACTTTCTTATTTTCTGATAGAAAACTTAAAACGCTATCTTGAATACTGATTGCTTTTTGAAGGTAAACCATATTGTAATAAATGGTGGTTACCTGAAAAGCAAGTTGCGATTTAGCCAATTCGATATTGTCTTTTGCAAATTGAAGATCTGTTTTAGCCCTTTCTATATTGGCTTTAATTCTACCAAAATCTGATAATACATAATTTGCATTTACTGATGTATTATAATTATGATTTGGTACAAACTTAAATACTTCAGTTGAACCTGGAAATACTACCTTCGAAACTGGTGCCATATATAAATATCCAGCTTGAGCACCAATGGTAGGATTTGCAGTTGTTTGTATCAACGCAATTTTATCTTCTGCAGTAATTACAGAATTTTCTGCTTCCTTCAATTTCGGAAAATACCCAAATGAATGAGTGATGAGTTTTTTTAATTCGGTATTCACTTGTACCTGCGCTTGCATTTGAACTGTAAACAAAGCGATGCTTAAAGTGGAAAGGAATATTTTTTTCATGAATTATGTTTTATAAATAAGGTTGTCAATTTTTTTAATGAGCTTCTGAAGCGGCTTTCATTGCCATTGCTAATTCCTGAGGCGATTTTTTCTTAACCCTTAGAAAAAATAGAAGTGGTAGCACACACAAAAAGAAGATGCCAATTAATCTAAATGTGTCTAAATATGCCAAATAATAGGATTGGCGCTCAACTGACCCATTTAAAATGGTTAGCGCTTTTGTATTGGCAGTACTTGCTATATCCCCTGTTTTACCTATGATGTTTTGCGCTATATTATTTACAACAGCTGTACCATTTTGCATGCCACTAACCAAATCTGATCTGTGTTGTGCATATTGCTTGGCTACATAATTATTAGCCACCGCAATACCAAATGCACCACCTAATTGCCTCACCATATTATTTAACCCAATTCCCGTAGCATAATCTTTTGGAAGTAAGCCAGCTACTGCCTGGTTGATCAGTGGTAACTGACTCATCGCAATACCTAATGAGCGAACGACAAAGAGCCAAAAAAGATCGCCCTTGCCAATGTCAATACTTACGCGAGAGTTCATAAATGCATATACCACAAATAAAGAAAATCCAACGGCAATAAATGGTAGGGGCGGAACACCTTTGCTTAATAAAATTCCCATAATTGGCATTACAATTACCCCAAAAAGGGTAGGGGCCAATAATGCTAAACCTGTTACATAAGGTGTAAATCCTAAAACCCTTTGGGCTAATACTGGATACACAAAAACGGAAGTGAAGAGTCCAAAACCAGCCACAAAAGTGAAAATGGTAGTCACACTTAAATTTCGGTTTCCAAGTAATCGAACATTTACAGCGGGTTGACGCACTTTTAATTCTTGCCATACAAATAGCCCTAAACTAATAGCTGCCACCATCGAACAAACCCGAATAGAACTGCTACTAAACCAATCTTCTGTTTCACCTCTTTCTAATACATATTGCAAACAACTAATTCCAGCCATCAACAATCCGATTCCAACATAATCAATTTTTATATTGGATTTGTTTTTCCCTTCACCATCTTTCTTGTCAATAAAAACAAAAGAAAGTGTGGTAGCCACAATACCAATTGGAATGTTCACTAAAAAAATTAATGGCCAGCTAAAATGTTCCATCAAATAACCACCAAGTGTGGGCCCTAATGTTGGTCCAAGTACAATGCCCATTCCAAATAAACCTGCTGCTTTTCCCCGATCTTTTGGTTCAAATGCATCGAATAAAATGGATTGTGAAGTTGATAATAACGCACCACCGCCAATTCCCTGAATAAATCTCCAAATGATTATTTCAATCAGACTGGTAGACTGCCCACACATGTAGGATGCCAGAGTGAAAATGATCATCGATACGATATAATAGTTTTTCCGGCCAAAATATTCAGCTAAAAATCCTGTTAAGGGTATGATGATTACGTTGGCGATAGCATAGGCGGTAATTACCCAGCTAATATCTTCGATACTCACACCAAGACTACCGCTCATGTCGTTCAATGCCACATTAATAATAGAAGTGTCTACCAATTCCATTACTGCTGCAGCTATTGTAGTGATAACAATAATCGCTTGCGCAAATCCTTTTGGGGTTGCCATAAATGCTATTTATTTTCGGCTACTACGTTAACGCTTAAACCAGCGCGTAATTCTTTTTTATACTTTGCTACTTCATCGATCCAGATTTTTACAGGAACGCGTTGGGTAACTTTTACGAAGTTTCCACTAGCATTATCTGGAGGTAATAAGGCAAATTTTGCACCCGTTGCCTCACTTAAGCTGGCAACAGTGCCTTTAATTTTAAAATCAGGAAAAGCGTCCATAGTGATGTCTACTTTCTTGCCAGCAGACAATGCATATAACTGGTTTTCTTTGAAATTTCCCACCACCCAAAAAATGCTATCATTCACAATAGAAAATAGTGGGGTACCTGCTTGTACAAACTGGCCCTCACTAATGGTTTTCTTTCCAATTCTACCATTTTGTGGTGCATAGATTTTTGTATAAGTAAGCTTCAATTTTTGTTGATTGATTCGAGATTGCTTAACAGCCAAAGCCGCTTCTGATTTCTTTACATTGGCATCGAGCACTGCAATCCGGCTCTGCGCAGAACTTAAATCATTCTGACTATTGTCGAGTTGTTTACCAGCATTCTCTGCATTAAATTTACTGTCGTCCAGTTGTTTTTTTGTGATGGCTTCACTTTGAAACAGATTTTGATCTCTCTGAAGATCTTCAAGAGCTTTTTGTTTTTTCAGTGCACTGATATCAATATTTCCTTTGTTTACTTTTAAAGAAACAATCGCATTGTTCAATGCCGCTTTTGCATTTACAATATCAACTTCTGCCTGTGCATAGTCTGCCTTCATTTCTTCTAGCTGCTGTTGCAATTCTGCATCATCCAGTTCAACTAATAAATCACCCGTTTTTACACTATCGTAATCTTTTACAGCAATTGTTTTTACATATCCTGCAACCCTTGGTAATACTGGTGTGATTTGAGTTTCAATTTGTGCATTATCGGTTGATTCATGTGTCATAGCAAAATGCACTTTCTGATAACCAAAATAACCGCCAATCAATAATACAGCTCCAATGATGATAAACCGGATCGGAGAACTTTTCTTTTTTTCTGGTGCTTGTTCCATTATTTCTGTTTTTGTAATGCAGGGTGAATTAGTAAATGGTCTTGTACCATTTGTTTAATATGTTGTGTGATGCGTTTTTTTAATGCTGGATCTTGATAAGGATTGGTTCCAGGTTCGTTCTTGAGTAAAATATTACACATACTTCTGGAAAGCATCACTTGGTTAATGGTTCCAATAATGGAGGCAAAAAGCAACTGCGAGTCTACTTTTCGGAATATTTTTTTTCGAACCCCTTTCTCAATAATGGATACTACATCCTGTGTATTCTTAGTAAAAAGTGCGATCACATTCTGGTGCAAAAGCTCACGATTGGAGACTAATAATTCTTGTTGTAAAACCCTGTGAAATGCTGGTTGTGAAAGAAACCGGTCTACATAACCATCTATGATCTGATTAATTTTTTCAAGCTCGTTTAAGGATGGATCACTCTGAACAGCATCAATCCTTTCGCGCATAAATCGTGCTTTGTTTTCGAGCAGTGCTACAAAAAGTTTTTCCTTACTACCAAAATAATAATTAATCATGGCAATATTTACATCAGCCTCATGAGCTAGATCACGAATAGAGGTACCCTCATAGCCTTTTTCTGCAAAAAGGGCTACAGCGACTTCCATAATATGTTCTTTCTTATCAATACTCATGTATAATGTAAAATACAAAGTTTAAACATTTGTTTGAATTAAACAAACGTTTAATTAATTTTTAAGGATTATAATTGCTTTAGGAGAAACTGGTTTTTATTAAGTTTGACTGAATTAATATAAATATATGCGTAGACTGATCACTTTATTAACCTTAAGTATACTTTTTAATACTGCTACCTGGGCTCAGCATTCCTATAGTATTCCAGCCTATACGGGTTATGCTGTTCCTGCTGAAATAGAGGAAGAAGGTCTATTTCAAGAAGGTAAGGGTTTGCAAAACTGGACTGACTTACAACAGGAAATACACTATTTTTTCTATCTCAGGAAAACAGGGAAATTAACCCTCGAGGTAAGTGTTAAAAATATACAGGCAGGTTCACTGATCAGTGTAGAAATTGCGAATAAGTCTTTCCGTGTTGCAATTCCCCAGAGCAATGATTTTCAAAAAAAATATGTGGGGGAAGTAACAATTAAAGACAGTGGTTTTTATTCTATTAAAATAAAAGGATTGAAAAAATCAGGGAAAATTATTGCAGACCTGGCATCTATAGAACTGAACGGTTCTGCCGCAGCTGGAATTCATTTCAACAAGAAAGCAAGAAGAAATGCAGCATCTGTTCATTTGCGATATCCGATCTCTGATACCACACGACTCATTGCATTTTATAATGAAATAACAATACCCGAAAACGCAGATATTGTTCACAGTTACTATATGTCTAATGGATTTTCAAGGGGTTATTTTGGGATTCAGGTAAATAGTGAAAATGAAAGGCGGGTAATTTTTTCTGTTTGGGATGCGGGTAATGAAGCAGTAAGCAGATCAAAAGTGGCTGATTCAAATAAAGTTATTTTATTAGCAAAGGGAGATGGCGTTTTTGCAAAAGATTTTGGCAATGAGGGAACTGGCGGGCATAGTCATTGGGTGTATCCCTGGAAAGCAGGAATTACCTATAAAATGCTGGTAACAGCACTCACAGATAGTGCATCAGAAACAACTACCTATACTGGATACTTCTTTTTACCAGAACAGCAGAAATGGAAATTAATAGCCTCTTTCAGGGCGCCCAAAGATGGCAAGCCTTTAAGAAACTTATATTCATTTAATGAAAATTTTGTAGGGATCAATGGACAAATACAACGGTATGCTTATTTTGGAAATCAATGGGGGCAAAGAGAAAATGGAACTTGGATTGAATTAACTGAATCTCGTTTTTCTTATGATGCAACGGGTAAGGCCGGAGATAGAATTGATTTTGGGGGTGGTATGGAAGGTGGTATGTTTTATTTATGGAATGGAGGATTTAAACCCACTAATACCCATTTTGCTGATGTGTTTACAAGACCAGCAAAATATAATAAACCTACTATCGACTTTACAAAAAATGCAGATAGTGTAAAGCAAGCATCTATCGATCAGCAATTAATTTTTAGTGCCATTAAACAGAAAAGGATTGATACCATGGGCAACCGCTCTGGTGTTTATTATCATATCATGAAAGAAGGAACCGGCAATGCGGTTTCTGTTACTGATACGGTAACAGTATTTTATAAGGGCTATTTATTGAAAGATGGTACCGTTTTTGATCAAACAAAGGAAAAGCCAGCCACATTTCCATTGAATAGGTTGATCAAAGGATGGCAATTAGGTTTGGCTCAAATGAAATTGGGATCGAAAATCCAATTAATTATTCCTTCTGGTTTGGCTTATACGATTCGTAGCAGAAGTCAGTTGATTCCCCCGAATAGCGTGTTGGTATTCGAAATTGAACTGGTAAGTCTAAAATCTAAAGTAGAAAACTGATAGTACATGACGTATTTGTTGTATTTTTAAAGCTTTGGAATTTCTGATTCATTATATTTCAATTTTACTATGAGCAACCCAATTATATCAAAGCCATCAGTGCTGGTAGTAGAGGATGATGCATTTATTCAATCTATTTTAAATGAAATCCTTAGTGAAAATTTTGAAGTAACCATTTTCACAGATGGTATGGATGGAATGAATTATTTGCAAAGTGGAAATATTCCCGACATCATTTTATCTGATTTAAATATTCCTGGTCTTGACGGAATGAGTTTTTTGATACAAGTAAGAAATAGCGGATTTTTCAAATCCATTCCTTTTATTATTCTTTCAGGTAAAGACGATATTGAAAATAGAATTCGTTGCCTCGAAGCAGGAGCCGACGATTTTATAAATAAACCATTTAATCCTAGAGAATTAGACGCTAGGCTAAAAAACATCTTGAGAAGGATGGGTAAAAATAAATAATGCCATTTTCATGGGGATACCAATTATAGCTTTATTAAACGCCGATAATGAAACATTGCATATTCTTGAATCCTGCAATTTAAATGGGGTACAAATACAGCAATTTCCAAGTATCGTTGATTTGTGCACTCAGTGGCATAACAAGGAGTTAAATATTGTAGCCATCATTTCTCAAGCCGAAATAATGGGGTCTTATGGGATTTCAATTTTAGACTTTATTCAGAAAAAAGGCTTCCAACGTATCCCATTCTTTATTCTTACCAAATTTGCCAATGAAAATATGAAGCGAGTTTCGCTGAATGCTGGATTAGCAGATGTTTTTGTGGCTCCCTTTGAACCGAAAGCACTTGAATTACGAATTAATTTCTGTATTCAAAACTGGTCATTGATCAATACTAGTTTTGAACGTAATATTTTTAAAACCTATAAAACGGAATTTTTAAAACGACTATTCGATATCGTTTTTGCGGGCACTATTTTAATTTTGCTTTCGCCAATTCTTTTATTAGTGATACTTGCCGTTAGTATTGAATCAAAAGGCCCTGTCTTTTATTATTCCCTGCGAGTTGGAACGGGATATAAAATTTTCAAGTTTTTTAAGTTTCGTTCTATGTATGTAAATGCAGACCAGCGCCTAAAGGACTTAAAGCATTTAAATCAATACAAAATTGATGCCTCCATCAGTGATTCATTGGTAGATGAATCTCCTGTAATTTGCGATTGGTGTATGGCCAGTGGCGGCAAATGCCGCTTCCCTGTTTATGCTGATAATCACCATTGGTGTGAGAAGAAATATTCCATTCTTAAAAAGGCTTCTGCAAACGCAGCGTTTATTAAAATCAAAGACGACCCCCGTGTAACAAAAGTGGGTAAGATATTAAGAAATACAAGTATTGACGAACTACCTCAATTAGTGAATGTATTGTTTGGAGATATGAGTATCGTGGGTAATAGACCTTTACCTCTTTATGAAGCAGAAAAATTAACCACAGATAGATATGCCTTACGCTTTATGGCTCCTGCTGGAATTACTGGTCTTTGGCAGGTTGAAAAAAGAGGGAAGGGAGATATGTCGGAAGAAGAACGATTGATGTTAGATAATGACTATGCAAAAAATAATTCTTTTTTCTATGACATTTTGTTGATTTTAAAAACCATTCCTGCATTGTTTCAAAAAGAAAGTGTGTAAAAGCGCATCAGCCTTAAAAGCCGATGGGTCTTTTGTTGTTTATTTCTTAGTTAAAAATTTCAAGCATACAGGATTAGGAACACTAATGCTATTACCAGTATG
>JANYEA010000067.1 GCA_025363385.1 Bacteroidota bacterium
AATCAGAGGCTTTTTCAGTGCCCTCGAATTTTCAGGGGCTATTTTACTTTTTACTTTTTAATTGTTTCTCTGACCCCGATTCTTACGCATCTCATCATAGAAATCATTCACGGCTTTAATTTGGTCGTCGGTTAAAGGAATGTCTTTGAATTTTTTATTGTTTTCTTCTCTGATAGTTCTCATCTTTACCATTCTTTCTTCATCACTAAGTTCGCGCATGCCACGCATGGCACTTTGAGAACCTACTTGAATTTCCAACACTTTATCTGCCTGTGCATCCGTTATTTTTGTTTTTTCAATTAACTGAGGCTTTACTCTTTCCTTCATCATTTCAAGCATTTTTGCAGGGTCCATTTGTTGTCCGCCACCCGGAGGCTGCGCCATAATTGTATTGAAGGAGGCAATCAAAACAATAGCTACTAAAACAAGTACTTTTTTCATATTTTTTATTTTCTATTGTTAAGGTAGCAATTGCTAGATTTTGTAAAATGATAATCGGTGAAGGCTTTTTATTTGTCGGCCTGTATTTGTTAAAAAAAATAGCCCTGATCCAAAAGGAACAGGGCCATAATTGCTCAAGTCAAAAAACTTATCTTAAGAATAACATCTCACGATACTTAGGTAATGTCCAGATTTCATCATCAACCAATGCTTCTAATTTATCAACATGGTAGCGGATGATATCGAAATAAGCAGCTTTCACTTGGCTTTCGTAAGCGATTGCTTTTGTGCGTGTGTTTTCGATATTATTTGCAATTTTACGTGCTTCCACCATTGCATGTGTTTTCTCATGTATCACTTGTATATGTTCACTTACCTGCTTCAATATTGAGAACTGACTGGCATAAGCAGCTTCTGGTAAACCAGCTTCTTTTAAGCCATTGATGTTTTTCAACAAATCGTTCTGATATTTAATAGCAGCAGGAATAATATGATTCAAAGCTAAATCTCCCATTACACGACCTTCGATCTGTACTTTTTTTAAGTAGTTCTCTAGTTCTATTTCATGACGGGCTTCTAACTCAACGTGGTTGTAAATACCATTTGATTCAAATAAGTGTTTCGCTTTATCAGTTCCCAAAGCATCGAATGCTAAAGGAGTTGTTTTCACATTTGCCAAACCTCTTCTTTCAGCTTCTTTAGCCCACTCAGCACTGTAACCATCGCCTTCGAACAAAACAGATTTGCTCTCAACAATGTACTTCTGAATAACGTGCATAATTGCGATTTCTTTCTTGTCGCCTTTTTCAATTAAAGCATCCACGTCTTTTTTGAATTGCTTCAAAGTTGCTGCAATAATAGTATTCAGAGCAATCATTGGATTCGCACAGTTAGCAGTAGAACCTACAGCACGGAATTCAAATTTATTACCAGTGAATGCGAATGGAGAAGTTCTATTACGATCTGTATTATCTAATAACAATTCAGGAATGCTGCGGTGTAAATCTAATTTCAAAATCGCTTCGTCTTGCTCATCGAATTTATCGCCTACTCTGGATTCGATATCTGATAATACTTTAGCTAAGTATTGTCCAACGAATACAGAAATTATTGCAGGAGGAGCTTCATTAGCACCCAAACGGTGATCGTTACCCGCAGAAGCAATAGATGCTCTTAAGATATCAGAATAATCATGAACTGCTTTGATAGTATTCACAAAGAAGGTCAAGAACATTAAGTTAGTCTTAGGCGTTTTACCAGGAGCTAATAAATTAACACCAGTATCAGTTGCCATACTCCAGTTGTTATGCTTACCGCTACCATTTATTCCAGCAAATGGTTTTTCGTGTAACAATACGCGCAATCCATGTCTTTTAGCAACACGGCTCATGATGTCCATCAACAAAGTGTTGTGGTCAACCGCAATATTTACTTCCTCAAAAATTGGAGCACACTCAAACTGCGCAGGTGCAACCTCATTGTGACGGGTACGTAAAGGAATACCTAATTTATATGCTTCTGTTTCGTAATCACGCATGAAAGCATAAACTCTTTCTGGGATTGATCCGAAATAATGATCTTCTAATTGCTGACCCTTTGCAGGAGCAGCTCCAAATAAAGTACGACCAGCTTGAACTAAGTCAGGACGGCAATTAGCCAAACCCTCATCAATTACAAAATACTCTTGCTCCCAACCTAAAGTTGCAGTGATTTTTGTAACGTTTTTGTCGAAATAGTTGGCTACTTCAACAGCTGATTTATTTAATGCTTCCAATGCTTTTAACAATGGAGCTTTATAGTCTAAAGATTCACCAGTATAAGAAACGAAAATGGTAGGAATACATAAAGTTTTACCATGACCGATTTCAATAATAAATGCTGGAGAAGATGGATCCCATGCAGTATAACCACGTGCTTCAAATGTGGCACGGATACCACCATTAGGGAAAGAAGAAGCATCTGGCTCTTGTTGAATTAAAGCAGCGCCATCAAATTCTTCGATAGCAGTACCATCACTTTTTAAAGTAAAAAAGCTATCATGCTTTTCAGCTGTGGTACCTGTTAATGGTTGAAACCAGTGTGTAAAGTGCGTAACACCTTTGCTTTGAGCCCAAGCCCTTAAGCCATTGGCAATTTGCCCAGCATTTGCCCTATCAATTTTTTTGCCGCCTTTAATACTGCCAACAAGGCTTTTGTAAGCGTCATCGCTCAAGTATTCACGGGCTGTTTTAATGGT
>JANYEA010000089.1 GCA_025363385.1 Bacteroidota bacterium
ATAAATAGGCGGTAAACAACTTTGCTAGGTTTGTGGCTATTAATACTCATTTTATGGATCCATTATTGATTTTTACCGTTATTGTTGCCGTTATTATAGGGGCTGCTATCAGTTGGTTAGTAGCTAAAACAAAGTTTTCCGGTCATGCCATTGCAATGGATGAACAAATTAAACAGAAAGATTGTAGCCTGCTTAATTTTCAAACAGCCATTAAACAGCTTCAATCTGAAAAGGAGCAATTATTATCCCATTTAGCGAGGGTTGAAACAGAATTAAAGGGTGCAAAACAAATGCTCGTTGATGCGAAAACAGATAGTTCCAAAATGAGTGAGCAGTTAAAATTAGAAATGGAGGCCATGGCTGAAAGGGTGATGAAAAATAATAGCCAGCAAATGGCCGAAAAGAATGAAGAAAAAATTGGTGAGATACTCAAACCATTGAAAGCTGAGTTAGGTGATTTTAAGCGGAAGGTGGAGGAAACCTATGAAAAAGAATCTAAAGAACGATTTAGCCTGGGTAAGGAAATAGACCGCTTGGTAAAAATGAGTGAACAGGTAAGTCAAGAAGCTAATAACCTTACTTCGGCGCTCAAGGGGAATGTAAAAATGCAGGGTAACTGGGGTGAAATGATACTGGAATCCATCCTAGAGCATAGTGGATTAGCAAAGGGGAGGGAGTATGTTGTCCAGGAATTTATCCGTGATAATGCCGGGAATGTAATAAAAGATGACCAGGGAAAAGGATTGCAACCTGATGTCATTATTTCTTATCCAGACCAGCGCAAAGTGATCATTGATTCCAAAGTTTCGCTGGTAGCCTGGGATCAATATGTATTAGAATCTACTATTGAGGAGCAGGGGCAAGCACTGAAAAATCATATTCAGTCTATCCGATACCATATTGACGGTTTAAGTAAAAAGAACTATCCCAAATATGCACAGGCCCTGGATTATGTGCTGCTTTTTATACCCATTGAACCGGCCTTTCTGGAAGCGGTAAAAACCGATACACAGCTTTGGAAATATGCGTATGATAAAAAAATCATGTTGGTTAGCCCAACCAATCTCTTAGCGGTGTTAAAAATTATTGCTGATCTCTGGAAGGTAGAGTTGCAAAATAAAAATGCCATTGAGATTGCTGATAAAGCCGGAGCCCTGTATGATAAGTTTCATGGCTTTTTAGGCAACCTGGAGTTAGTGGGTAAAAAAATCAGCGAAGCCGATATGGCGTATGGGGAAGCATTTAAACAACTATCTACTGGTAGGGGACATATTATCGGAAAAATAGAGGAACTCAAAACGATGGGAGCCAATGCCAGTAAGCAATTGCCGGATAGGGTATTGTATAATTTGAAATGATATGTAAAAAGGCTTAATTTGATTTTCCAACTATATGCTACTACCTGAAAGACATATACTCTCCAAATCAACTTTCATAATGGGCTGCCAATGCCCAAAGAGATTGTGGCTGCATAAGTTTATGCCGGAAGTGAGAGATGAAGAGGATGAGGCACAGCAAGTTTTTTTTCAAAAAGGAACCGATGTGGGTATACTTGCAAGAGAATTATTTCCCTGTGGTGTGGATGCCAGTCCTATAGATAGTTTTCACTACCAGCAATCTGTTGCGGATACAGCTAGGTACATCAGCGAAGGCAGAACCATTATTTATGAAGCCGCTTTCCAATTTGAGGGGTTGCTTTGTGCGTTAGACATTCTTGTAAAAAAGGGGGACAAATGGTATGGTTTCGAAGTAAAGAATGCTACAAAACTAAAAGATCCCTACATAAAAGACGTAGCCTTTCAATATTATGTAATTACAAATGCGGGGTTGCCACTAGAAGACATCAGTCTAACCTTGCTTGATACAAAATACATCCGGAAAGGTCCTTTAAAAATTCAAAAACTGTTCAAGTTTGAATCTATTTTGACATATATCTCCCCCATGCAGGAAGAAATAGCTTTGGAAGCCATCGCCTTAAAAAAGATGTTGAAGTCTAAGGCCATGGCTGATATCGCCATGGGCACCCAATGCTCAAAACCATATACCTGCGATTTTTATGATTTTTGCAGCAAGGGTATTGAAATGGAGGAACCGGATTACGAGGAACCACATATTAATAAAACGGCAATCAATGATTTTTTAGCAGAGATAGAAT
>JANYEA010000104.1 GCA_025363385.1 Bacteroidota bacterium
AATGCTTCAAGTAATCAGCATATCCGTCTTTGATAAAGTACCAATTAATGAACTTTTTTCAAACACAATACAACAAAATTTCAAAGAGCTAAATCGTAACCAATTGAATATCTTCGAGTAATATCAAAACGCTAGTGATACTTTTTAAGACTTTATACGAACAAATGAACTTCCAGTTGAGATTTTATAAATCCTGTATGCAGATGTGTAAATAAAAAATCTACCGCCTTTCAATGATTTACACCCCCCGGTTTAAAATATCTTAGGCGATAGACTTTTTTAATATGCAACTAGCGTTGCTTGCTTAACAAGAAGCAAGATGTATCATTTCTAAAAGCAAAACAACTGCGATAAGTCGCAGTTTTATTATGGAAGTATATGATTTTCATAGGCAAACCTAATCAGGTGTGCTAAACTTTTTACATCAAATCTCTTATAAAGGGGGAGAATTCTTTTTTCAATTGCCGATTGAGTTACATTAAACTGATCTGCTATTTCTTTATAAGAAAATCCCTTGCTCACTAATTCTAATGCTTCTTTTTCCTTGATGGATATGGCATAATACTGAAATAGCACTTTATTCAGTTCTTCTTCAAATTCAGACTTATCAGGGCCATAAGCCGCATAGCGCATTACTTTACCAAATTTGATACTTCTGTTTATTTGAGAGCGGCCAATAATTTCAGTGATTTTTCCATTTTCAGCATGTAATACACCCACTCTAGTAATCAGTGGTACTTCTGTGCCGTTTTTATGTATTTTTTTTAACTCAATGGTAAAACTATATTTTTCAAGGTCTTCTGTTTTGGATTGGATAAACATCAGCGCTTTATCATTCAGTTCATGTGAGAAGGCAGCAAATTCGGGGGTAGTGATACTAGTGATGGTGACTATATTAATTTCATCATCGCGATATCCTAATAATTCTTCCCATCCACTTGCATAGATCATCTTATTTAATTTAAAAGAATAGATATAAACTGCTTCTTCAGGAAATTGCGGAATGGTTGTTTTATAATGTTGTACTTTATCGCTGCTCAGATCGGCAGGTACATCAGTGATATATGACTTGGTGTATTCACCGTAAGTCGGTTTAGAATCCATAGTGGGGGCATTTAGGAAGTAAAATAACTGAAATTTTATGACCTGTGTATTTTAATATAATTGATATGCAGGTTTTAAATACATTAATTTGAATAATATATTTAAAAATTACTTTCAAGTGTTTTATAGAATCCTTTTTTTATGATTGAACCAAAATAGGATTTTTGGATATTGATTAGTTTAGAATTCTTAGCAGGGCATCCAATAGTCAATACGAATTAATTTCCCATTATGAAAAAATAGTGGCCAGTACCAGTCACTTGCAGCTTTTGATGATCCTAACCGAACAGATATTACTTTTCCAACGGATAACCACTGAATCTCCCTTGGATTCAAAAGGGTTTCTCCGAAATATAAGTACTTGAAATCTTTTTCAAAGTAAGAGCTGCAAATGTTATTCATATTAGGAACAACAATACTATCGGCAAAAAGTAATTACTTTTAAGTATAAACAAAAAACATGGAAGTACATCATCACCCTGACCTACACCATAAATCTAAACCTTGGAAAGAATATTTTTTAGAGTTCCTGATGATATTCCTAGCCGTAACTATGGGATTTATAGCTGAGAATATCAGGGAGCATCAAACTGAAAAGAAAATCGGAAAGGAATTGATTCATTCACTTGTTAATGATCTTAAAGCCGACACTGCAGCTTTTAATGAAAATATCATTTTTTGGACAACTCGCCTGAAAGGAATTGATTCATTGAGATATTATATTCAACCTGATATCAAAAATACCAATGTAGAAAAGACATATTATTGGGTGGAACAAATGTTTGAATTTGGAGATTTTAAATATCATGATGCAACTATTCAGCAATTGAGAAATACAGGAAATTTTAGGCTTATTGAAAAGAGAAATATTATTGATAGCCTAATAGCATATGACGGCTCCATTAAAAGCTTATACTTTAATGTAGAAAATACGGCAAGAAGTCAATACCTGCATTTAAGACATATGCAGTCTGGATTATTTAACTCTTTTTATTTTAAACGATTTTCTAACCAATTTCCAGGCAAGATATATTCAGAGAAAAGTTTTATTATTCAAGACAAGCCTAATTCAATATTTGAATACTATAATGAACTTTATAATTATAAGCACCTAGGCGAGGTGCAAAATTTAATTGGTAATAATTTACACAATCAAGCCACAAGATTAATAGTATTAATACAAAAAGAGTACAGTTTGGAATGACTTTAAAAATTAATGACCGACTCTACTAATAGAATTGGGATGGTTGCAGAAGGTGCAGAAGGAAAACATGTACTTGCTTATCTAATTTCCAAATATGAAAGAAGATGGATTGACAGTGTAGCAAAAGTTAGATATAAGACCCTTGGAGTTAAAAAGTTTGAGTAATCTTTTCAAAGATTAAATCATATAAGTATTGAACAGACTCAGAACTATTTAAAACAGTTCCCAAGCACATATGCTAATAACGCAATTGAAAGGTTCGGGGATGGGTTTGAAATTGGGTAGTACAACCTAATTAGGGAGTTGGATAAACTTTACAGAAATAAATTAATAGGATTAGGTATTTAATTCTCGAAGATAAAATAAAGGCTTTGTAATGACTAATATATTTAGTATTTTGTGTCTAAATAATTTAGTTATGTTTAAGGGAATAAACGCCATAGAGTTTTCGAAAAGGTTTCAGACCA
>JANYEA010000007.1 GCA_025363385.1 Bacteroidota bacterium
TTCATATTAATTGATTATCAAGGTGTTATATTAAGATAAAATTTCAAACTTTTCAAATCGTGTTAGGCTACAAAACCGCTGAAACACAATACAGACAAGACTTTCAAAGAACTTATATTTATAACATCAAAACACTAGTGACCTTTTTTCATAATTAAATTTTTTATCTATTTTTTGATTCCTTACTATTTCTTTTTCAAACTATAGTAAAATCCAGTAGAATAAATGACACTATTTCTAATACCATTCGTTAACCCAATTCCATATCCTACTTGAGCAGTGATTAATACATTTTTTTTCATCACCAGGTATCTTGCCCCCAAACCCACAGGAGCTGTAACATAGATATTCCCCATTTTATAAGCGCCATGCATTCCGATGAACAAAAAGGGTTGCATCTGCATTTCCTGTTTCAAAAAATGATAATACAAATCTGTTCGAATGGTTTCTGACCAGGCTCTTGTTTTATCATCAATTGTAGGATACTTTTTAGAGAGATATCCATATCCAAACATGAACTCTGCCGACATGGCTAACTTCTTAGAAAAATTTTGATAAAACCCAATGCCATAGTTAATATTAGCAAGATCAAAAAATCTCCCGTCCACTTTTCCGCTTACTGTATCGTTATATTTATCAGTTATTGCAAAGTCTTGGATTGTAATTCGAATAGGACCAAACAAATTCCATTTTGCTTTTTCGATTGGCGTATATTTTAAGAGGATGTTTTTAACCGACTGCTGCGCCATTGTTGTTTGATGTAATACAGTAATCAAAATCAACAACAATGCAATAGTTTTTATATCCTCAATTATTCTTTTCATTTCTTTTTGCATATATAGCTTAATAATTAATTTAATCGCTGAGTTATTGCTAATTCAAATGCTTGTCTGCTATAACCTGCAGCTTTTAATCCAGAAATGTTCATATCGTAATGTATTCCAAATACAGTTTTATTAAACTTCAATTGAACATTGGGAATGATGGCATCATGAACTCTGAGAGCGATACCAGCTCCAAATGACGTGCCTTCGTTATTGCCCTCCACTTTGTTTAAAATTCTATTGAATTTTGCCCCTAATAAATATTCATAGGCGCCAGCTTGCAAATTCATTAAGCCATAAACACCAAACTGATCGTATTCGCTTTTTACAGTGATGCCAGCTTGCACACCAACTGTTGGTGCTAATCGATAAGCCTCCATTTTATTTTCATCCATATAAGGTCTGTTAAGATGACGAAGGCTTCCTCCCAAATACCATTCTTTACTCTCGGTATTTTGAAAAACTGAGACCCCAGCATTTAAACTGTTCCAAGTATACGATCTGCCTGCATTCAATGGATCTCTTGTACCTGCTGGTAATGGACCGTACTGATCAAACTGATCGGGAAAAGAAACACTTGATGATCCAAAAACCGATCGAGTACTGGTTCCCTGAAAACCTGCTGCCAGATAGGTTTGATTATCTGATAATTGTTGTGCATATGCAATACCAATTAACAGAGTATTGTTTTTGAAAATTCCTGCATTTGATTGATCAAAATTTCCACCTGCTGTAAAATTCATAAAGCTTTTGGCTGCCCCAACTTTTTTAAAGACAGGCAGGTTCACTAAAGCACTTGCTGTTCTAAATGCTACTAATGATTGATATTTAACATCCCGGTAGTTGAAGGTCAAGTCAATTTTATTATTCATTTTGATTGACTGATTATACCAAACACCCATTGATTGAACATCTGCAAAATGCAAATCCTGCGCTTGAGAAACTAAAGCTATCGTAGTAATACCTATTATCAGAATAGCCCATTTATATAAAAAAAATCTATTCATAATCTTTGTTTCAATTGCTAGTTTATCTAATCAAAGTGATGATACCTGTTTTTTTAATTTTGTTACCTCTTCCATCAACACCTTCAATCACCCAGATATAGGAATCAGCAGGTTGCGGTAAACCCCTGAAAACTCCATCCCAGCCTTTATGAGAATCTGTTGTACTGAATACCATATTACCAATTCGATTATAGATTTCAAATGTTCTGAGGTAACGAAGTCCAGGTATAATCGGATAAATAATATCGTTATATCCATCAGCATTAGGTGTAAATACATCAGGCATCATTATAGAGGTAGTACATACCACTTCTATGATCAGCGAATTTGAAACTGAAGAATTACACCCCATGTTTGATATAATCTTGTTAGAATAAATTCCTGCTTCACTAACTGAAATACTTGCGTTTGAAGCACCACCGATTGGAAAATTATTTTTATACCACTGAGCTGTGCAGTTTACAGGAACTATTACGGAAAGATTTCTGATTTCATCTTTACATATTTTTAAATCAGCATCGGCTGTAATAACTGGAAAAGTTGGTGTAGGGTTTGCTGTAATTAAGAAATTTGCACTTAACGCACTTGAACAAAAGGGTGAGCTACTTATTTTTAGAGCATAATTCCCGGTTACTGTTGCTTTAAAAGTGACAAGGGTAGCTCCAGTAATTAAATTACCATCTTTATACCACTGATTGCCGGTTGAACTACTTGAAGTAAGCGTTGCGAAATCTCCTGAACAGAAACTCAATTTGTCTGCGATAATAGTTGGTTGAGGAGGAATAACACTTACTATGACAATTGAAGCTGAACTTATAGTGCTAGGGCAAGCTGAATTGCTAGTAGATTGAACAGTATAATTTCCCGATACTGTTACTTTCAATGTGCTAAAAGTTGCAGCATTAATACTAATGCCCTCTTTATACCACTGATTTCCCGATAAATTACTTGAGGTTAAAATTGCAGTATCGCCCACACAAATACTTTGCTTATCTGTTGTTATTATTGGTGTGACTGGTGTTTGATTTACTGTAATGTTTACTTTTTTCCCATTACCCGAAACATTTTCCAATACCCCTGTACCACTAACTGAAATAAAGAGCTTCGTTGTTGTAGACAATGCTACAGAAGTATACATATCTCCTGTATACACTAATGTAGATAAAGTTGAATCGGTATACCATTTAAAAATCGGGCTAGTAACTGTTGCACTGCTGGCTTTTAATGTAACACGATTGGATGAACAAATAGTTGTGTCCTTCACAATTATATCTGTTGAATCTGCTACTACAGGATAGGTTGCAAATACTGGTGTAGCAAAAACACCATTCCCATTTTGCATGGTAAGATCAGCTAAAACTTTTAAAGAAGCAGTAGTGAGATCAAATTCAACAAAAGTGCCATATCCATTGGCACCGCCACCCTGCGAAGTGGAATAAAGTTTACCATTGTTAAGCGTCCATCCGGCGCTAAAATTAGCGCCATCTACATCTGCATTGAAGTTATAAACTTGACTAAATGTTTTGTTTACTATATCATAACTAAAGATGTAACCATGTCCATTGCTACCACCCGAAGCAGTGGATCCAAAAATTTTTCCATTCACTTCAGTCAATCCGATATTTGCTTGATTGGCATTGGTTAGTTCAAATAAATTGGAAAAAATAAAATTGTTTGCAGGATCTAAAGAATATAAAACAGATTTACTTGTTACTTGCATTTTGTCAATGCTAGTAGTTCCAAAGATCAGTCCATTGGATGCTTTTAACCACTTACCTTGAATATTACCCACTGTAGATACGTCTGGCAATATTTGAACACCTAATTTTGTATTGGCTGTTAAATCGTATACCACTAAAGAATCCCAGCCCCTCATCAAAAATTTACCTGTTGTAAACTCCAGTGGTTGATGGGGATCAGCAAAAATTATTTTTGTTAGTTCCTTAAGCGAATTTGTTGTTGGATCAAATTCACACAAACGATTATATGCACGATGTTGTTGAAAAATATTTGGAGCCCAAGGTATTTCGGATGACTGCAATGAAAAATACACTTTCCCATTTGAGCCCTTAAACATGGCAAATGGTTTATAAGTAAATGGATAGCTTTCATATGAGTTGGCGTCAGGAGAACTAGGTAGAATTTGATCAAATTCTGCTTTTGTCATAGTTTGCAAACTCGCAACAGTATTAACCGTTTTCTTTGCTATATTATAACGAAGTATGGTGCCGCTTAAATTGCGATTACTGTCTGATAAATTTCCACCTGTATTACTAAAACCGAGGTATTCATTATTTCCAATATCAAGTAACTCTCCAATGGCCGATTTACCTGTAGGGTCGTATGAAGAAATGAGGGCACTCACATCTAAACTAAGTGCATTAATGGCCACAATGCCACCACTGTTATTTTTTCCACCAAAGAGGGTTCTTGCATAGATCATATTACCAATAACTGCTAATTCCGGTAACACACCATAACCAAGAACATTTCCACCCGGTAATAAACTTGTGACTGTACCTGTAGAAATATTATAGCACCAAATTCCTCGATTGGAGGAGCCGTACTCTAAATAGGTCCCAAAAATTTTATCTGCAACAGCAATCATAGAATAACCTGAAGGTGCTTGTGGAAAATCAGCTACTTTAATAAAATCTGCTGATCCTACTCTCGGTCCATTCACTTTGAGAAGTGTACCCTTTCCCGAATTTCCATCAAATTCAGTTGCACCATAAAAGGCGCCATCATTGCCTCTAATAATGCCCCTCAGATTTGAACCTAGCAAACTACTATTGGTCATTATTTCATTTAAGTTGATTACCTCTTTTGTATCAAAATTGAATGAATACAAACCCCCGCCTTTACTAGTTCCTGTACCAAAAACCCTTCTGGCACCATATATCGTATGGTTGCCAGGATCGTAGGCCACAGGACCATTGGGAATAATACTTGAATAACTTGAAACAGTGTTGTGTAGCCCATTAGTATAAACAATAGAATCGCTGCTAGTTAAAACCTCATAAAGATGACCATCTACGTTAGGACTCCTAGTATTAAATAGGAGTACTCCATATAATTGGTTATTAAAGGCTTTAAATAATGGCCCACTGGGTGCATAACCATTTTCGATAGGATTAAAAGAAGCTACTTCTGTAAACTTGCGTTTTGCTATTTCGAATTTCCAGATACCCCCCACATCAAAAGCTCCACCTTCCATACAAATGCCATACAATACTCCGGGAGCTCCTTCTATGATCCCAAATCTGGGCTTGCTCAAGGCTTTTTTAAAAGCACCAACAGGCAGATCACTATAGTTCTGTACAATTCCATCAAAGTTGTGCAATGTTTCTATTTTAGCACTATCGGGTCTGAATCTATAGAGTAAGGCACTACCTACATTATTAGCATAGAATGTGCTTGCAAATTGATCAAGCCCGTAAACAAATCCATCACTTGCTGCGTATAGTCCATTTTCTATACGATGGTTGTCGGCAAATTTAGTATCTCCGCTATAATAGCCAATAGGATCATACAATTTCCATCCATCTACCAATCCCAATGGGTTTCCTATTAAGCTAATGGGTGTAGTAACTTTTCCACTTACAAAATCATAACTAGAAATCCCGCCATTATTATTTTGTCCGCCAAATGGATTGGTAAATATGATTCGTTGACTATAACTATATTGGGTAATTAACAGTAAAGCAAAGAAAAAATACTTTTTCATAACTGTTTCAGAAATTGGATGTGAATTTTAAATAATCGTTAGACAAAATTAGAAATACTACAAAGCAGAAATGTGCTTTTTGAATCATTTAAAAGCACATTATTGTAGTTTTTTATTCCATTTTGTCATTTTTTCGACTAAAAATGTATTTTTTGATACTAAAATGAGTCTTGACGAAATTATTATACTACCATTTGGTAGTTTTTGAATTTCTTATACAGAAATTTGCAATGAAATAATCTTGTTGCTATGAACAAGAGTTTAGTTATACTGATTTTCGGGTTTCTATTTTTTCTAAAAGGATATAGCCAGGATACTGTGTTTATTAATGTACACAGTTTTGAAGAACCCATTAATAATGTAGACGGAGATGGCAAGAACTTGATTGCAAGATCTGACTCTTATTTATACCAGTTTGACAACGGTGGTTTTAAAAAAATAACAAAAACTAATCTTATAAAGGGCCGATTTACATGGTTAAGCCAGTCCGCCGACCCAGAACTTCTTCAAACCTACTCTTCTGACATAATTAGTAAAGAAAAAAATCTAAATGCAGATGAGAATACAAAGTTTCTGCCTGGATATTTTCAAGAAGGAATCACCAAAGCCAAGATGGGAAACAAAATATTTATTTGTTACCGTGGAACAGTTTTAGAATATCAGATCCGGAATTATTATAAGATTGAACACAAATCTCAGTCTATTCGAAGCATTTATGTCGACGACAGTATACGTGTTATTGCAAGTTATAGTGGCATCTTCATTGATAGCAATTATAATATCTTTTCAAACATTCCGATTCCTGGAGCCTATTATAGTAATGGAGAAATCAATAAAATTAGGAACACTGTATATATCAACGTAGACAATCTATGTATCTATGATGGCCATACTATTAAAGACGTTCTAAAAATTCCCAATAAGTATAAATTTCGCAAACTTATTCCCTATCAAAATAAGGCTATCTATCTAACCGATTACTCAGTGGGTTTTTTGGATTTAAAAACCCATACAATAATTGATACTTTGCTTACCAGCAGTTCAGGTTTTAATGATATCGAAACTATAAACGACAACTTATATATAGCATCTGAAAATGGTAAGCTATATAATATTCCAATGAATGGAGGCAAAATTGAGTCGTACTTTATCTCTAAGAAACCAATTTATGACATTAACAAAAATATGGATACATTATATATTGCTGGACAAGATGGCTTATACGACTATGTACCTTTATTTAAGCAGGTAAACAAAATATTGGCACACTCTATGGTTATCCAATCTGTTTGTATAGATAAAAATATTCTGTTTACTACCTATAAAGGACTCTACCTTTTTAATGATAACAAGGTTTATGAAATAATAAGAAACGTAGAATTCAATAAAAGAGCATTGCTAAAATATGATAAGTTCATTTATGCGGGAAGTGTAGAGGGCTTATTTATGATTGACTGGCCCATGGTTAAATTGGATTTAATACCTGGCTTAACTCCTACCATTTTGCATCAAGTAAAATACTCTCAATACTTAATAATTATATTGATTATTACTTTACTAGTTTTTTTAATCGCTTTTTTCGTTTTGAGAAGAAAGAAACTTGATTTACAAAAAGTGATTTATAAAAAAGAAAAGATTACACCTGAAACAATCAAAGAATTAATGCTTACTAATGAAAGCATCATTAGTGTAGAATCAGTTGCTGAATATTTTAAAACATCCGTAAATCAGCTAGGAAGGATTCTAAAGAAACATAATACTACACCTTTACACCTACTGCAAGAAATCAAAAAAGAAATGGTACTCGATATGATCGAAAAAGATATTGATCTTCCTAAAATCGCATTACGAGTGGGTTATAGAGAAACATATATTAAATCTAATTTTTTAAAATAATCAAGCCAAAGCTTTTCTAATCTGAGGCACAACTTTAGTGCCAAACAACTCAATTGATTTTAATACTTTATCATGCGGAACAAAACCAACGCTTGCTTGTGCAAGGAAACGAGTATTGCCAAAAATCTCGTGTTCATATAAAATTTTATCAACTACCTGCTGAACACTTCCTACCATTAAAGCACCACTTGGTGCTCGCAAATAATCGAATTGCGGTTTTGTTAAAGGCTGCCATCCTCTTTCCTTTCCTACACGATCCATCATGGTGGCATAATAAGGATAAAACTCATTTGCAGCTATTTCAGAATCTTCTCCCACATAAAAATGATTATTAACCCCTAATTGAATGTCTTTTTTGTCTTTGCCTAATTCTGTGCAACTTTCTTTATATAAATTTATAAATCGAACAAATTGTTCGGGCATTCCACCAATTATCGCAAGCATTAAGGGAATATTTAATTTAGCCGCTCTTTTAGCGGATGCCGGTGTTCCCCCTGCTGCCAACCAAATAGGTATTTCATTTTGAAATGCCCTTGGATATATCCCTAAATTGTTAATAGCTGCACGATGTTTCCCTTTCCATGATATTTTAGTTGACTGATTTATTTTTAACAATAATTCAATCTTGTTGGTAAATAATCCTTCATAATCTTCCAGGTCATAACCAAAGAGTGGAAATGATTCTATGAATGATCCCCTTCCAGCCATAATCTCTACCCTGCCATTTGATAATTGATCAACAGTGGCAAAAGCTTGATATACCCTAACAGGATCATCAGAACTCAATACTGTAACAGCGCTAGTTAACTTGATTTTTTTAGTAATTATAGCAGCTGCTCCCAGAATTACTTCAGGCGAAGACACTGCATAATCTGGCCGATGATGCTCCCCAATTCCAAACACATCCAACCCTAATTGATCTGCCAATTGGACTTCTTCCATTAAGTTTTTAATCCGTTGATGTGCACTAATTCCCGAACCAGCCTGCTTTTCAGGCTCCATATCTGCAAAACTCATTAATCCTAATTCCATATTCACCAGAGCTTTTATTTATACAATTGCAATAATGTTTCTAATTGTTTTTTGTTCGGCAAGGGCTGACTACCTGCGTTTTCATCTAGCACCATCACCCAGTTTTCATTTGTATTGTACTTATTCCATACTGGTAAATCTTTACTATTCGGGTTTCCTGTTTTAATAAAGTTTGCCCAATAATTCGACATCCTACTTGCCAGCTTATGATCTACTGCAGTAAAAGGTCTTTCCACAAATTTTAAATTATTATAAGCAAAAGCGACTTCAGCAGTATGAAAAGCTCCATATTCTGTTTCAGCTGTATATCCAGGTAACTGTCGATTGAAATTATACATATAAACAGGCGATTTCCCAGTTTTTAGTTGTGTGGCAGACCATACATATTCTTGTATGGCAAATGCCTGATCCCTACTTAATTCTTTCTGAGACTTTGCAGCTATAGCATCATTTGTTGCAGGATATGCCGCTAATAATTGATTGGCTTTTTCAGCATACTGTTTGTTAATCTGCGCAATATAATTTGAAGCACTTACTGGCGGACCCGCCACAATATCTTCCTGATTCCAACCCATTAATAAAGGCACATCATTTTGTTTGCCAGTTTCATAAATTTCGCTGATCGAAGTAGGAAGAAAATAGCCGTCTTCAATAGGAGATTTTAATCCACCCAAGGCTTTAAAAATTTCTTCTGAAGATTTATTTCTTAATGCATTGATATTTGCACAGTGTAAATCATTGGCGAACTTTATTCCAATTTTTTCTCCATCTGCTAATTTTAAGGAAGGTCTTAATGAACTTGCTAATATGCTTCCACCACTTTCTGCAATAGCTCCTCTAAACAAACCCTTTGCAAGTGGGGAAGCACATAAAAAATTTACTGCGAATGCACCAGCTGATTGCCCGCCAATCGTTACCTGATCTGGATCTCCGCCAAAGGCAGTAATATTTTCTTTTACCCATTTTAATCCAGCAATCATATCTAATAATCCATAGTTTCCAGAACTATGATAAGGGGCTTCTTTTGTTAACTCCGGATGTGCCAAAAAAGCAAATATGCCCACTCTATAATTGATACTCACAAATACCACTTCTTTTTTTGCAGTAGCTACACCATCGTAAATAGGACAAGCAGTACCACCCGATTGAAAACCTCCTCCATAGATATACACAAATACAGGTTTTTTGGATTTGCTTTTTGAATTAGCTGTCCACACATTTAAATACAAACAATCCTCACTGATGGGGCTACCTGGAATTAAATATTCTTTACTCCAAACCATGAATGGTTTTGGGTCGGCCTGCATTGGACTAGCACTAAAAGACGTACAGGTTTTCACATCTTTCCAAGGTGTAACTGGTTGTGGCGCCTTCCATCTTAATGCTCCAATTGGGGGGGCCGCAAAAGGAATTCCTTTAAACACTTCTATTTTATTTTCTATATATCCAGCCACTTTTCCAGACCTGGTATTTATAATAGGCCTTTGAGAAAAAACTATCATGCATAAAAAAGTAGACAATACACTGAAATACAATTTCATATACTTATTTTAGTTGAAATTTACGATTAATCATCCAAACCATATGAGTCAATCTACTACTTATCTTGAATCGAAAAACCACTATCAGATCCTGGATGGACTTCGTGGTGTTGCTTCCGTATTTGTAATTGTTTTCCATGTCTTTGAAACCTTTACCGGTGGGAATCGATTCATACAAATTTTAAATCATGGTTATTTAGCAGTTGATTTTTTCTTTTTGCTTTCAGGTTTTGTGGTGGCATATGCATATGATGATCGTTGGGGACAATTATCGCAGTGGGATTTTTATAAACGTAGGCTGGTACGCTTGCAGCCAATGGTTGTAATGGGTTCCATTATTGGTGCAGCTCTGTTTTATTTTGGTGTGAGTGAAACTGTATTTCCAGCCATTGCACATACCTCAGTGTTAAAGATGCTTTTGGTTATGCTTATAGGTGCCACTTTAATTCCAGTGCCTTTATCGCTGGATATCAGAGGATGGACAGAAATGCATCCTTTGAATGGACCGGCATGGTCATTATTCTTTGAATACATCGCCAATATTTTATACGCATCATTTGTTCGCAAGTTTTCAAAATTGGTTTTATCCATTTTCGTAGTATTGTCTGGATGCATGATGATTGTATATTTAGTAATGGGTCCACAAGGTGATTTAATTGGTGGATGGTCTTTAACTAAAGAGCAACTATTTGTATGATTCACTAGATTATTATATCCTTTTTTTGCAGGAGTTTTACTTTGTCGTTTCGGCAAACTTATTAAAATTAAAAATGCATTTTGGTGGAGTAGTTTATTATTAATTATTGTGCTGGCCTTTCCTAGAATTGGAGACGAGCATCATGTTTGGATGAACGGGATATACGATGCGGTAGTAGTTATTATAATCTTCCCTATCATTGTTTCAATGGGTGCTGGCGGTTCATTACAAAATAATAAAACAACCAAAATCAGCAAATTCCTAGGCGATATTTCTTATCCATTATATATTACACACTATCCACTGATCTATGTATATACCGCATGGGTGTACAACAATAAAATCCCATTAGGTGTAGAAGGTTTGGCATGGGGTGCAGTGCTAGTTATTACAAGTATTACAGTTGCCTATGCCTGCTTGAAATTATACGATGAGCCAGTACGAAAATGGTTAAAGAATAAATTTTTAGTACTAATGAATTGAAAGAAGTAACTAGGAATTACTTTAATAGTAAAAGGGCAGCCGAAATTTATTAGCTGCCCTTTTACTATTATATTATTTTTATTCTTTTTTCTCTTTTACTCTTGTTCCTTTAGCGTCGAACATGCCCATTAAACTCCCTTTTACATTATCGGCATCAACAGGTTCCAATGGCAAACTCAAATCATAACCCGCAGCTGTAAAAAATACAGTGATCGTTTTTGGAGCTTCTTCCACATTACTGATTTTAGAAATTTCAGTACCAGTGGTGTCTAAAACAACACCTGTAAACTTTCCATCTTTTTTTTCAATTACAAATACCATGGTGGCATCACCTTGTGGAGTACCGAAAATGGTTACTTTCCATTTGCCTGGAAAATATTCATCATTGGTTTGTGATTTAGCATTAAAACTTAGGCAAAGGCCTAGAACTAGGGTAAGAATAAAACTTAGTTTTTTCATTTTTTGTGGTTTTTTGTTTAGCAATATATCAAACTTATTTATATAATTCTCATTCATCCTGTAAGAGTAAATCTATTATTTCCCTCCTACAATCGTTTTCCCTTTGGTAATCCCATTTTCGTTAAATGCATCTATAGCAAAAAAATATTGCTGCATTTTGTCGAGACTATGGATAGTTAATGAATCTGTATTCAAAATCTGATAATTTTCATATAGCTTATTTGGTGCAGTTCCATAACGGATATTATAACCCACCACATTAGAATGCTTTTTCCAATTTATTGTTACATTTCTTTTATCAGCTGTATCTCTTGCTACTGTAAAACTAGAAATAGTCTGTGGAACCACCCCAGTTCCTTTGCCAAAAATGCGTAAACTAGAAATTGCGAATTTACCGTCTGGCACATGATAGTTTATTAGTCGGATATATTTTGCAGTAATTGGAATAGATAGTTCAATATAATCATGCGGAACATCTGTTTTGTTGGATGTTTTATCAACCAAAATTTTCCAGCTTTTCATATCGTTCGAATATTCCAACAGGTATTGGTAATAAATAGAATCAGCTCTTCCAATTTTATTTCCTAGAATCGATGTCCCCTCCTCAGCATAATTAATTTGAATAGCATTTACTTTGCATTGGTTTAGCAGATCGACCATTACCCATTCACCTTTATTACTTGTTTCTGCACTCCAATATTTTTTTATCTCTTCTCCGGTTATATTTTCTTTAGGATGATTTGGCAATGAAGATGAAACTTCAACAGGTTTGTTATAAGAAAGTAACATCCATGAAGGTTGATAGTCTTCCGGACCTTTTATTTTCTTTTGAGGAACAACATGAGGAAAATCACCAAAGCCAGTATAGGTATAAAAATTACCTTCTTTATCAAAAAAAGCTGGGAATATTCCAAGACGTCTTTCAAACATATGTTTTACAGAAATAACCATGGTGGAAATATGCCAAAAATTCCCCCACTTATCCTGAAAAGTGCTACTATGACCTGCTCCTGTAATAAAACCCTCAGGTTTATAAGAAAAGGGATTGTTTGCCGCTAATTTAAAAGGCCCAAGAGGAGAATTACCAATATACAAACCATCATTATAACTTTTCATCTCAGTTCCTGGCGCAGCATATTGCAAATAATATTTGCCACCATGTTTGGTCATCCAAGCTCCTTCAATATAAGGTCTCTGATTTTTTGTATTATAGTCGCCAGTTCGTTCCCATCCATGATTATTGTTATCACTATTTAAACAACCAACTGGTTCCCCAATTAATTTAAAAGTCTTGGCATCTAATTCTACCCCATAGATTGGCGTTTGGTTAGATGTACCATAATAAAAAAAAAGCCTTCCATCATCATCCAGAAACAAAGCAGGATCGCTCATTATTTTTGAAAAAGTCTCAACAGCCACCTGCCATCTTCCACTTGAAGGATCTGCGGTTTTAAACAAACTTTTACTATTATTCATCCAATTAGTGGCCAAAAAGTATAGGGTGTCTTTGATATTAACTACAGTAGGTGCATAGTCTTCAAAAGGCAAATCTGGTGAAGTAATCATTTTCCAATTAATCATATCAGCAGAAGACCAATAGCAACCCGATTTTGAAGCAAACAAATAATACTTTCCCTTGAATACAATCATGCTGGGATCAGCTGCTTCACGTCTAGAAGGCTTCTCCATTTGAAAACGATAACTCAGATTAATTGGATTACAAATACTTGTTTGTTTAACTTTATTTTGTGCAACTACCAAGTCACACGACAATATCAATATCAGAGATCCTAAAATATTTATTATTATTTTCATTGATGATGTTTAAATCTATTAAGAAAGTAAAGTTTTCATTTGTTTATAAATTAATTTACCTGCAAATATTGGGTTTAAGCGTACTAAGAAATCCATCATTTTCGAATCGCTTCCTACAAAAATTCTTAGTTTATTTTTTTCAATGCCCTTTACAATTACTTCAGCTGCTTTAGAAGGCAATAATGCTTTCATTGATGATGACTCACCTCTTGCCTGACGATTTTCGATACCAGAATTCGCCATGATGTTGGTTTGCATGGCACCTGGAAATACAATCGAAACTTTCACATTCGTCTCCATTAACTCTGCATACAATCCCTCTGTCATTAGTTTTACAGCAGCTTTTGTGGCGCAATATATAGTTTGACCGGGTACAGGCAGAAATCCTCCCATACTCGAAACGTTTACGATATGTGCTTCAGGCCTTGTAAGTAAGTGTGGAAGAAATGATTTAGTGATATTTAGTGTTCCATAGAGGTTCACATTGATAATCTTTTCTATTGTCTCAAATTGCAAATCATTCATTTTAATAAATGGCTGAATAATACCCGCGTTATTAATGATACTATCAACATAGCCATAGATCGCAATAGCATCACTTGCAAATTTTGCCACTGCTGCTCGATCTGTTATATCCACAACGAATTAATGCAGTAATTCTTTATTAGAACCAGCTAGCTCAGTAGTTTTTTTTAAACCCGATTCATTCACATCAATTGTTATAACTTTTGCTTGTTTCGAAAGTAATAACAAGACTAATTCACGTCCCATACCACTTCCTCCTCCAGTTACAACAATCACATTATTTTTAGCTTGCATAATTTTATTTTAAAATTATAGTTATAGAATTTCCCTTTAATCCATTTGCATTTGCAATAAGATTGCAACTACCTACTTTACCTGTTGGTTTAACAATGACCAAACCTTTTCCATGAAATACTTTTTTATGGGGCCGTTGAAAACTAGAAATATCTCTTGGGTTTCCATTAGCAACTCCAACAATTTCAGCTTCTCCTTTTAGTTGATAATTAATCTCTAAATCATCAACATAAGGAACTACATTTCCCTTCTCATCCACTATTTCAACACTGATATAAGACAAGTCATTTCTGTCAGCTTTAATTATATTTCGATCGGCTATAAATCTTATTGCAACTGGGTTCTCTACCGTTTTCAAAGTATCTGAACCAGTTAATTGATTATTGGAATAACTCTTTGCAACCAAAGTTCCTGCTTTAAATGGCAAATTGAATTTTGCAGTGATATTATCTTTTACAAGGGTTTGTTCACCCACAATTTTTCCATTTAATTCTAATACAACTTTAGAGCTTCTAGTATATACATACACTTCCATATTTTTCAATTCCATACCCATCCATGTCCAGCTTTTAATTTGGTCAGGAAAATTGTAAAAAAAGTTCTGTTCTTGCTTGCCATCTGGTACAGGTTGATGTACCAGCATTTCTACAGGGCTTCTTTTCCAAACAACATCTAAATAATAAGAGTTCACTTTCTTATTCCCGATTAAATCTAATTCTCCTGTTCCAGAAATATATATAGGCCAAGAAGGAGAAAGAAAATCATCTGAACCAAATACATTTTTTTGTCTCGGATTGGTGATTCTACCAACGCCAAGACCAGATTTCATCTGTGAAACCGCATCTTTGCCACCATCCCAATCACTCATCACAAGACCTTTAAATCCCCATTCTTTTCTCAAGATGGTAGTTATCAGATCTTTATTTTCAGATGTATACAAACCATTGAGTAAATTATAGGAAGACATTACAGTCAAGGGATGAGATTCTTGTGAGGCAATTCTAAAACCTTCTAAATATATTTCGCGAAGTGCACGTTCACTGATGATTGTATTTACAGAAGCACGATCTGTTTCTTGATTATTCGCTACAAAATGTTTGATGGATGCACCAACACCCTGCGATTGAACTCCATTTACCATTGCGGCAGCCATGTTCCCTGAAAGCAAAGGATCTTCAGAATAATATTCAAAGTTTCTTCCACAAAGTGGATTGCGTTGTATGTTCATACCTGGCGCAAGCAAGATATCTACTCCATATTCCATCACTTCATTTCCAAAAGATTGACCAGTTTTATACAAAAGATCTTTATCCCAACTTGAAGCTAATAAGGTTCCAATAGGAAAGGCAGTACAAGCATATTTTTTACTTCCAAACATACTTATCATCCTCAATCCTGCCGGTCCATCATTCAAAACTATACTAGGTATGCCCAGTCTTGTTATTGCGATGGTATTCCCTGCTGCTCCAGGAATTGGGCTCACTGTATTTGCTGCCAAAGTCCCTTCTTTTGCCACCATTTGTGCAAAAGCTTTATTCTTTTTCAAAGCCGGTGGAATGTTAATTCCGCCACCCACAACCAATGAAGCCTTTTCTTCCAGCGTCATGGCTGCGATAACTTCCTTAATAGGTGCTTTTCCTAATTGAGGTAATGTTGTTTGCGCTTTTGCCAAAACCCCTAGAATCAAGCAAATTATCAACATTTTTATATGGGAATGAGTAGTTTTCATTTTTAGATTTATTAATAAGTTATTGATTTTCATATTTTTAAATAATATTCCGTTAATTTGACGGAATAAAAATATAATTTAGATTTAATTTTTCCAAACATTATTCCGTTTTTTTTACGAAATAATGTTTTTTGTAGCTTTGCACCATGAAACAAACTGAACAACAAGAGTTTTATATGGATGCTGAGCAGTTTCTAAAAAATGTGGCAGTAGACAATGTGATATTAGGTTATCACGATAAAGAATTAAAAGTGCTTTTGCAAAAACCATTTATAGTGAATAAATGGACCATTACTGGCGGACATATCAGAAAAACAGAGTCTATTGAAGAAGCAGCCAGCCGGATTGCTCTTGAAAGAACAGGTTTAAAAGATTTATTCCTTGAACAATTCAGATCATTTGGAAGCCCAAATAGAGCGAAAGACGAAACATTTAATGCAAAAAGTATAACTGAGAAAACGGGTTTTGAGATTCCGCCTGATCTTTGGATCTTCGACTATTTTGTAACTGTTGGATTTTATACACTTACAGAATTTTCTAAAGTTGCACCAACCAAAGGTGCATATGATGATGACTGCCAGTGGTGGCCCATCAATGAACTACCGCCCATGTTGTTCAACCACGAAAACATGATTCAAGAAGCATTGAAAGCTTTGAGTGTTAATATTGCACACCATCCCATTGGTTATGAATTGTTGCCAGAAAAATTCACTTTGCCTCAAATTCATGCTTTGTATGAATCCATCCTAGGTAAGTCATTAGACGACCGAAACTTTTCGAGAAAATTATTAGTAAATGGTATTTTAATCAAACTAAAAGAGACCAAAAAAATTGGTGCACACCGATCTCCTTTCCTTTATACGTTTGATAAAGAAAAATATGATCTTGGTTTACAAAATGGAGATGTATTGGTATTTTAATTGTTTACATTAGATGATGAAAAAAAGAAACCTATTTCTGGGTATCATTTGCCTAATTGCATCAATGCAGCTTTTGGCACAACCAACAAGTCCCAAAATTGTAAAAGGAACTATTGGAAAAGCCAGCTATATAATTGCATTCCCAGCAAAATGGCATAAGAAATTAGTGATGTATGCTCATGGTTATGAATTCATGGGTACTCCCACTAAACAAAGTGAGCAAGTTGAATTCATTGCAAGAATGAAACCTTTTCTCGAGAGAGGTTTCGCTGTTGCCGCATCTGATTATTCTGAAAAAGGTTTTGTTCTTCCCCAAGCTGTCGATGAAACTGAAGCTTTGAGAAAATACTTTGTGGCAACTTATGGGAATCCTGATTCTTGTTTTATGGTTGGACACTCTATGGGTGGAGGTGTTACACTTGCCACCATAGAAAATTTTGGAGAATATTATCAGGGAGGCCTACCACTTTGTCCTTTAGCAACAAGACCTTATCTGCAAGTACGAAAAGAGTTCGACATCTATGCCACATTCAATGCCTTATTTCCAGGCGTCATTCCAAGTTTGCATGAAATTTTTGATCACTACGAAAACAATACATTCTCATCCTTTCAAGAACTTGTGCCAAAATCAGCTAAAATCAGGAAGGCAATTATTGAAAGGGATTCTTTGCTAGGTCTAGCATTTGCAAAACATTTTGATTTAAAATTTGAAGACCTTCCACTATCACTTTTCTTTAATGAAAACGTTTTAAAAGATATTGCAATAAAAGCAAAGGGAAATCCATTTGATAATATGAATACTTTATATAGTGGATTCCCGGATAATTGGATGATGAATCAAAAAGTAGAGCGACTTGCCGCAACAACTGAACCGAATACACTCTTCAGTAAATATGACAGAACAGGAGATATCAAAAAAACCACCCTTTTAATGCATACCATATACGATCAATTGATTCCGCCAATTTATTCAGAAGTGACTATTGAAAATATGATCACTCAAAAGGGTAAACTTCATTTGTTTACTGTAAAATACACCAACGGGCAAGGACACTGTAATTTTACAGAAGATCAAACTGCTCAAGTTTTTGATGAATTAAGGCAATGGGCTAAAACGGGAAAAAAAGCTGTCCCGGGTGTAATCCAGTAATAAAATCAATATAAATTATTTAATCAGTCCCCTTACTTTTAACCAATTCTCAAAATCGGCAGCCCATTGGTCGGATGAGGTATTATGTTTCATAATTCCAAAACCATGTCCGCCCTTTTCATATATATGCAATTCAGCAGGATGTTTCGCAGCATTCCATTCTTGATATAATTTGATGCTGTGTGGCATTAAACCTAATTGATCATCACTTGCCACTGCCACAAATATGGGAGTTGCTTTCGTTGGCATCAGATTCCCAACTACTGCATTTTTATATAGATAGATTGGAGCGATAAAATTGGGTTTCAATTCCTGCGGCGCACTCAACATCACCGACATGGTTACAGTACCACCTGCAGAGAAACCCATGAATCCAATTTTTTGGGGATCAATATTTAATTCTTTTGAACGACTGCGCACATATTTCATCGCTTCAATTCCATCATTCTTTGCCATCTCTACCACAGGCGCATTGATCGAATCTAATTTTTTAAAATCTCCCATCAAAGTCATCAATTCCTTGAAAGGATTATCAGTTAGCATCTTTACTAAACGATATTTCAACACAAAAGCAGTAATACCTCTGTCATTCAACCATTTTGCCACATTGATTCCTTCATTTTCTATTGAGATAATATGAAATGCACCTCCAGGGGCCACCACGATTGAAGTTCCATTTGCTATTTCTTTAGGTGCAGGATACACTAAAATTTCAGGCTCCACAATATTATACAACAATGCATTTCCTGGTGTATTGGCAGCTTTTTGTTCAGACCAATTCCATGTCTCAGAACCCGGAGCTTTACCTGCATATAGTTTTATGGAAGTTTGCGCAAAACAAAACGTACTACTTGTAACTGTTAATAAAACAAAAAAGGCTTTTTTCATGTAAATAAATTTTAAATAGTTATTTTGGAAGCATAGTATTTTAAGTCAATAATATCGGTGGGAATATTCTTTTCATTCCAATGATGATGAATGGCTAATGCAGCTCCTAATGCAGAAGCTTGTGGAATGCTAGCTGCATATATTTCAAGGCCCTGGAAATTGTCTGCGAGTAATTGCATATAAACAGGATTCTTACTAAATCCGCCATCCACAAATATTTTACCCACATAAGTACCAGCTAAAACTAAATTGGTACTTATCACTTGTTGTTGAATAATGGTTGCTATTAGCTGGTGATAGGCAGATTCATAAGTTTCCTCCGCCTTCGATTTTAGGAGCATTGCATCATAAGAAACAGTTGCATAATAATCTAGCGGCTTATTGAATTGTGCAGCTAGTTTTTTTACAGCTTGCTCATGCTCATACCCGGCAAATAGCCTGGAAGCCTTTACGGGATTACCTTTAAAGGAAATATAACACAAACAATCTTGTTTCAATTCGGCTGTTGTTAATACCTGATGGTTAAATGGATTTAAACTAATACACCAAGTTCCAGTAGACAATAAAATAAAGGGTTCTTTAAAAGATATTAAATAAGGAATCAATGCAGATGAGCTATCATGAATACCTATTCCTACAGGGATCCATTGATTAAAATATCCACACACACTATCAGTTGGTTTCATGGGCGCAAGTTTTAAATCGATTCCTTCTTCGCTCACCCAATCGTGGTAGCCTTTTTTAGAAAAATTCCAGAGTTGTGTATGACAGCCAATGCTTGTAAAATCGCTATACTTATTTCCAGTTAATAAAAAACTTAGAAATTGTGGTAAATGCAAAGATGATTCAATATGTTGGTACTTTCCAGGGAACAGGTGTTTGATTCGATATAATTGCATCCCAGAATTCAAATTGCCCAAAACAGGAGAAGCTGTTTCTTTCGAGATTTTTTGCTCCCCTCCATAATCGAGATAGAATTTTTTGCTTAACTCAGTGGGATAGGGTTTTAAATAATTATACAATGGGGGAATTAATTTTCCTTCATTATCTAGGTACACAAAGCTAGCACCGTATGCTGAAAAATTAAATGCTTTAATTAAAAATCGTTTCTCTTCTAAAAGTTGTACTATAGAAATATGAACCCATTTACATAATGCTTCAATATTTTCACAAGGAAATCCGTCTTCATCTTCTATCTCTTCGAACTGAGTAGCAGTTTCCCATATCAAATTATATTGCTCATCAAATAAAAGCAGTTTCTTATTGGTCTTGCCAATATCAAAAATAGCTATGACTGAAATTGGTTCCATTATAATCCGGTAGCGATTGTAGATTTACCTCTTTGTGCAATTAATTGTTCTCTGATTTTATGTTCTCTGAAAAATCCAAGGGGATTTAATGAGCCACCTGACCTCAATCTAGCTTCTGCAACAATGGCACGCACATCTGTTCTAAACGTATTTTGCAAAATTTCCTGAGCCACAACTACATCATTTGATTCCTGTGCCTCACTGAGTCTTTGTCTATCTACTAATAAAGCATGGGTATAAGAAAGCATGATGGCTTCCACGGATTGCAACAGGTCTTCCAATGGATCTTTTACATTATGACTCGCATCAATCATCCAACCGAGGTCATTTGCATGGTTCATTCCACTCGCATCCATTCCGTCCACCAATTCATTAAAGATTAGAAACAGTTGATATGGTTTCATAGCACCCACTGTTAAATCATCATCCCCATATTTGCTATCATTAAAATGGAAACCTGCAAGCTTTCCTTCCATTAAAAGCAGGGCAACAATTTGTTCAATATTGGCATTGGGTAAATGATGACCCAGATCTACCAAAGTTTTTGCTTTTGTGCCGAGCTTGTTTGCGAACAGTAATGATTGTCCCCAATCGCCCACCGTCATGGAGTAAAAATTAGGTTCAGAACATTTGTACTCGATAAATACTTTCCAATCCTCCGGTAATGCAGCATAAATTTCTTCCAGACTTTCTAGTGTATACTGAAATGCTTTTCTAAAATTCAATTGACCTGGGTAACAACTACCATCGCTTAACCAAACGGTGAGGGCTTTTGAACCAAGTTCCACACCATGCTTAATTACTTCGATATTGTGTTGAATTGCTTGCTTGCGAATCGCTTTATTGGTGTGTTGTAATGACCCGAATTTATAACTCAATTCCTGATCTTTCTGATCCTGAAATGTATTCGAATTAACTGCATCGAATTTTAAATCGAAGCTGTTTGCTAAACTTTTAATTTCCTGATAATTTTTGGGAATATCCCAGGGAATATGTAAGGAGATGGCACCACTCGATTGATTCAAGGCATGCAACAATCCCACATCTTCCATTTTTTGTTCTAAGGTACCGGGTTCACCGCCGCCCGGAAAACGACCAAATCTTGTACCACCTGTGCCCAAAGCCCAACTTGGAATGGCTACATTAAAAGACATCAATTGTTGGATAATCGATTCTACATTCGAAATATTTTCTGCTGCAAAATCAAATTTCCTTTTATGAGCAGCTAATTGAGCGTTATTATAATCAGCAATTCTATTCTTTTCTATACGCATAACAATCGTTTTATTCTTTCTTAACTAAATCTAAATTAGGGCAAATAAAATACCTCCTTTAAAGGTATACTATAGGGTGTATGATCGGGATTGGTTTCCATGATATCGCCCATATATAACCACCATTTTTGCATCACTGGGTACGATGGTAATTCATCTAGTTTTACATGGTTTTCAATTTTTAAAAAACCAAAAAGATTACCCGTTGCATCTTCTAAAAAAATGGAATATTCGCAGATCCCAGAATCTTTCAGTAATTGCTGCAAGTTGGGCCAGATTTCTTCATGCCTTTTCTGGTACTCTGCTTCAAAACCTTTGATAAGTTTCATTTTAAATGCCACTCTCTGTAAACCATTTTCCATGTTTTACTTTTTAATTATCTTAAAAATCCTGCTGACACACCACCATCTACATTAATGCTATTTCCAGTTGATTTATTCATCAATCCACCCACAAATGCAAAACAGGCATTGGCAATATCGTCTGGCAATATTGTTTCACCTAACAAAGTTCTTTTCGCATAATAAGCTGGCAATTCCTCCACCGTAATACCATAAGCCTTCGCTCTTCCTTCAGCCCATCCACCTGCCCAGATATTACTATCAGAAATCACTGCATCAGGATTCACGGTATTTACACGAATTCGATCTGCACCTAATTCTGCGGCTAATAATCTTGTTAAATGTGCTTGTGCTGCTTTTGCAGATCCGTAACCAGCATTGTTGGGACCCGCCACCACTGAATTCTTAGACACAATATTTACAATATCGCCACCCAATCCCTGCTTTCGCATGAGTTCTACAGCCTTTTTAGAAACAATAAATTGTCCTCTCACTAAGATATCATACAATCGATCCCATTCCTCAATAGAATGATCCGCAATTGTTTTTGAAATACTAATTCCTGCATTATTTACAATAAGATCAACCCCGCCAAAGGCCATTGCGGTTTCTTTAAATGCAGTTTCAATAGTTTGAGCATCTGTTACATTTAATAAAGTGGATGCAACAACATCATTGCCAAATAATTTTTTAAATTCTGCAACCGCACCATCCAATCTTTCCTGATTGATATCATTCAATATTACACAAGCACCTTCTTCAGCGAATTTTTTGGCAATGGCTTTTCCAATACCCCCAGCACTGCCAGTAACCAACGCAATACGTCCGCTCAAAGATTTTGGCCTTGGCATTCGTTGCAATTTAGCTTCTTCCAGTAACCAGTATTCGATATTAAATGCTTCTTGATGCGGTAAAGAAATATAGGAAGAAATAGCCTCTGCCCCGCGCATCACATTGATGGCATTGGTATAAAATTCAGCAGCCACACGTGCGGTTTGTTTGTCTTTGGCAAAACTAAACATACCTACTCCAGGATATAGAATAATCACAGGATTAGCATCGCGAATCGCTGGACTATTTTCATTTTTGCAAGTAAGATAATAGTTGGTATACATTTTACGATAGGCATCAAACAAAGGCGCAATTTTTTCTTGAATTGCCTTTACATCTTCCAATGATTCGTCTGGAGATAAATTTAAAACAAGTGGAGAAATTTTGGTACGCAAAAAATGATCCGGGCAACTAGTACCCATGGGTGCTAATCTTGTAAGGTCATTCGAATTGATGAATTGCAACACTCGTTCATCATCTGTAAAATGACCAATCATTTTTGTTGTAGAAGAACAAAATCCACGTAATATTGGCGCCAATGCTGCTGCCTTATCATGCCTTGCAAATTTTTCAAGCGACCCTAATTTAGTACCACCAAATACAGGGCCTTTTTTCCCATAATTATCTTCCAGATATTGCGCGCAAATTTCAATCACTTCCAAAGTGTTGATATAACTTTCATAAGCTGTATTGCCCCAGGTAAATAAACCGTGTGAACCGAGCATGATTCCACGGATACCGGGGTTATCATCTAAACAAGCCTTCAATTGCAATCCCAGATCGAAACCTGGCTTCTGCCATTCTACCCAACCAACAGTTCCCTTAAATAAATCCTGGGTTATTTGCTTGCCATTTTTTGCAGCAGCAATTGAAATGGCCGCATCAGGATGCAAATGATCGATATGTTTAAAAGGCAAGAACCCATGCAGGGGTGTATCAATAGAGGGCGCTTTCGAAGCCAGGTCATAAATACAATGATTGAATAATTCAACCATTTCATCTTCATAATCTAAACCCCGATACACATTTATTAAACTCCTTAACCGATCTACATATAATGCTGCTAACCCATTTCTTTTCATGGTTCCAAGATCGCCACCACTTCCTTTTACCCACATCACTTCTACAAGTTCACCTGTTAATGGATCCTTCGCCATTGCCCTACAAGAAGTATTGCCGCCACCATAATTGGTAAGTCTTAGATCAGCGCCAAGTAAATTTGAACGATACACTAATAAGGCTACTTCATCCCCTTCCATTTTAGCAGCTATTTCATCATCCCATAAATAACTTACATGTTTAAAATTCGATTGATTACTCGCCATCTTACTTATTTTTTAAATTATTACTTTAGTGAATTACCATATCCTACAATTAATACCGATACCACAATAGTGAGGATACCAATGATAATGGTAGTAGCTGTTTTTCTATTCACACCTTTCCATTCTTTCAAAACCAGTCCCCATAAATTGGCAGTCAGAATAATAAATGCCATATGCAAAATCCATGAACTCGGACCATTGCCTAATTTACTTTCTCCCATACCATAAAAAAAGAATTGCAAAAACCAGGTAGTACCAGCTAATGCTGAAAAAATATAATTAGATATTAATGGTGTTTGTTTGTTGGTATAATCTCCGAAAGTTTTATTACGAGCATTCAGAATCATACACCAGATAAAATTGGTGGTTAATCCACCCCATAGCAATACCACATAGATCACATTATTTTGATACAGGAAATTTCCTTGATTCGGATTGGAAGTTTTCCAAATTTCATTGGCCAGATCTGCCATTGGCTTTCCTGCTTCTAACCCAAAATTAAAACAGGCACTCAATACACCGGATACGATAGATACAAACATGCCCAGTGCAAATTTGTATTCTGTTTTGAGTTGCATACCATATGGATCAGCAGCCTTTGCATCTGTTAGTTCTTTTTCTTTCATCACACCAGCCTTACCGGAAATAATAATACCGATAATACAAACCAATAATCCTGCTAGTACAGTTAAACCCCATCTACTATTGGCAATAACACTAAAACTATCTTTACCAACTTGTGGAAAAAAATTATAATAAATGGAAGGTATAATGGCACCAAATACCATACACAAACCAAGGATGATACTACTGCCTAAAGAAACGCCCAGATAACGAACGCCTAGTCCGTAAGTTAAACCTCCAATGCCCCAAAGTACCCCAAATAAATAAGTAATTCCAATTGTATTAGAACCTGCTCCTTTTATAATCTCTACAAAACCTGGAATGGTTAACCAGGCTGCAATAGGAGGCACAATTAACCAAGAGAACATACCACCTACAATCCAAAAACTTTCCCAGTTCCAGCCTTTTACTTTTTTATAAGGCATGTAGAAACTTCCAGATGCGAAACCTCCTACAAAATGAAAAATAACTCCTAGTAATGCATTCATGTATATGGCAATTGAATATTAAAAGTATTTGTTTATCATAATCCAACTATCCTGTTCCATCTTTAAAGTAATCAATTAATTCTTTCTAATGAAACCGGACCAATTAATCCTGATTTTGGCAATGGCGAATTGGCTGTATAAAATGGCATGGTTGTGTAAGTGATTTTCTTTTCTACATTCAGTTGCTGATCGCCAATTAACCGATTTACCCAAAGATTCGCTACTTTAATTTCAATGGTATTATCACCTACATGCAATGAGTTGCCCAATTCAATTTTGTAAGGAGCTTTCCAAACTATCCCAATTGATTTACCATTCACATATACTTCTGCTAATTCTTTTACAACACCTAAGTCTAAATAAAACATACTTCCCTGCTTCAACCATTCTTTTTTTACAGGAAAAGATTTTGAGTAAGTAGCAATCCCTGAGAAATATTTCACACCTTGAATTTCATTTTCTGACAATGATTTTAATTCATTCAATTGAATGGAATTTGGTGCACCTCTTTCTTTTTGAAATGTTACCCCCCATGACCCATTTAATTGGGTTAATAGGGTTGTAACTGATTCGGTTTTTACAAATGATTTTGCTTTTGTTGCTGCTCCAAACACTACAAATACTGCATCATTTGCAGTTAAGTTCAAACTAACTTTAGTTTGCTTATCATCAAATGAGTATGTTGCTTTTTCTGATTTACCAGTTTCTGCATGCCAGATCTCAACTGACTTACCAAACACTCTAAAGTTTGCTTCTATTTTCTGATCCTGATTTTTTCTATTATTCACCCAAAAGATATCACAGTCATTTAGTTTACGATGAACATACAATAAATTTGCATTTACATCATTATAAGAAAAGTCTGGTAACACATTCATCTTATTTAACACTTTTTCACTAAGTATGTCAACAATTACTTTACCCTTTCCCACTAATTTTTCAGATTCATTGCCACCCCATAGACTGTTAATAATCGTTTTATATTCCTCATTATTCCCAGCCAAACTAGGATTATTTGTAGGTTTTGGGCCAACCACAGTAGCTCCAGCATTTACTAATTTAAAGATGGCTTTTGCAACGGGCAATGTCATTTGTTTACTATTTGCATCCAATACCAATACTTTATAATTCATGCCACTAGCAGTTGTGATATTGTTATTATTTACTGTTAACATATTAATTAATGCATCTGCATTTACAAAATCGTAATTATATCCTTTTGGAATTAGTGGTAATTTTTTATTAAATAATGAAGTGATATTATTATCCTCCCCATAATAGTAAATAATGTCTGCTACAAATTTTCCCTGTTGCAATAAATAAGAACTTCTGGATAAATAAGTAGTCCATGCACTTGCTTGTTCAGACCAAGTTTCGTGGCGATTAAACCACTGACCAAACGGACCTAATCCGAGCCCTGGAATCTTATCATCCACCGGTTGATGCACAGAAGTATGAATTACATACCTATTCAACCCGCTTGACAATTCCAGATCAGCAGTTGGTTTTAAATTTGAAGGTGCGTAAGACCAAGCTGCACCCATAATACCAAGGGCAGTTAAAGATTCTGCGGCAACAATATTTTGTCCATAGATATGTGCCACAGAAGCCGACTCACGGATATCGGCCATATAGCCAGTTTGATCGTTTTGGTTGATAAATGCATTTGGCGTCCACATGGCCGACATCGGAATGGCGGCTTTTCTTTTTATTTCCATCCCATCTGCAATCAGCGCCCTGCCTGATTCATGTGATTCTGTATAACGCTTCATACCATACTTTGCTAATATGCTTGTTAAATTATCGTAATGATATTCAGCCACCATTTCACCAATTGTTTTTCTTAGATCCCAAAGAAAATTTTCTGAAGCTTCTGCACTGGTAATGATTGTACCAGTAAGTACTGGTAACCATTTCAATAATGAATAGCCCCTTCTTTTTTCAAATTCTGCAGGCATATTTTTCGTCCAGTTTTGTGAACCTGCTTCATAACTGTCCATCACCATATATTGCAAACCACCAATCGCTCCCATTAACCCCCCTGTAGCTTTTTTATACTGATTCAAATAATTTTCAAAATATTTTGTTACTGCAACAGGATCTAGTTTATCCACTTCTAAACCAGTTGCTTCCGGAGAAGCGGGGTGATTCACGATTCCTTGTAGGGAATAGCCAAAGCTCACAATCTTCCATAGCCCTTGAGGAACAGTCCAGTTTAAATTACCATCCTTATCAACCAACCTTGTTACATCTATTATATCGCCTGCATTAACAGGCTCTTCAGCAATTCCAGTTTTCATCGCATTCAGATCGATGGAAACACCTGAAATACCTACAATTCCAGATTTTTCTTCTAATTTATTGATGCGTGTGGCAGTATGTAAAACAAGTTCTGCAATTTCGGTTGCTTCTGGGGCTTTTGCTAAAGAAGGCGGGCCACCAATGATTGCTGAAAAATCTGCTGGTTTAGGAGGATTTTTAAAAGTCACTTTAAAATAAGAGGCTGTTGTAGGTTTTATATTAATAGAAAGTTGTGCTAATCCACCAGGTTCTAAAAGACAAATTTTTTCAAAATTTATTCCGTCATTACTTGACCATAATGTTCTCGCATCCTTTTCACTTCCACCCATTCCAAAAACCCCAGGTACGCCTCCTCCAACTATTGTAATGGCTTTAATTGTTATTGGTTTAGAAAACTGGAATTGAATCCAGGCAAGGCTTTTGTCATTTTTGATTGGTAAAGGGCTCGTAGTAGCTAGATCCCCATCCGATAATTGTTCATTGGTAAACCTTCCTCCACTTGAAGTAATGATAGGTTTAAGAATAGACATAGGTATATCTTTCTCATGTAATTTATATGCAATAACTGCCACATTGTTTGAATAAGTAGGAATTGGTTTGCTAGCATCTCTATCTTCCATAGATGCTGAATATGGAATATTTTGCAAGGGCCCAGTTGTTGAAGGAATTGCTGGTAGTTTCTCATAAAAATGGGGGCCTCCATTTACTAATTTTTCAGACCAAACCAATTTCTTCATGCCATCTTCAGATTTTACCCAAGGCCCTCCACTCACACTCCAACCTGGTGAGCCTGCAATGGCCATTTCTAAATGTAAAGAGTCTGCTAGTTTTGCCGTAAGTTTAAATACCTCAATCCATTCAGGAGTCATATAAGCCAAACGCTTTTCCACAATTTGTGGCGTCATCATAGCAGCATCAAAATTCTGAAACCCTCCAATGCCAGTTCGATTCATCCATTGCAGATCTTTTTCAACCCCATCTTTTGTAATATTACCATTCATCCAATGCCACCAAACCCTTGGTTTTGCGGAATTAGGTGGGGAAATAAAATTAGAAACAATAGCATCTTTAGCTGTTGTTTTGTTTTGGGCACTTGTCAATAAAAAGCAAAAAGATAGTGTAGAAAACAGGATTATTTTTTTCATTCGTATTTTTTATATAGCTAGCAATCTTAGAAAGAAGCAACAATTTAAAGAAGCTTAGTCTACTAAGTATCCTGTACCATCCTGTTCCAGTGTAAGAAATTTAATTTCTATCTTTAAATTCTAACAATCAGCATGGCCTCAGAGAACATATATAGCATTATTAACATAGACGAACATTCCATAACAGCAAAGTATGTCCAATTAACCAATGCCATTGTGCAGGCAATTGAGCAGGGAAAACTGGAGAAAGATTACTTACTGCCCTCTATCAACGAAATGAGCTATGAGCTGGATATTTCGAGAGATACCGTTGAAAAAGCTTATCGTAAATTAAAATCCTTAGCGGTTGTAAACTCCATTCCAGGAAGGGGGTATTTCATTTCTAAAACAGATTTTAAACAATCGATTAAAGTATTTCTGATCTTTAATAAATTGAGTGCTCACAAAAAAATTATCTACGATAGTATTGTTAGAATTTTGGGGGAGAAAGCAGCTATTGATTTTTATATCTATAATAACGATTTCAACCTTTTTAAAAAATTAATCCAAAACAGGAAAGAAGATTATACCCACTATGTAATTATTCCCCATTTTGTGGATGGAAATGATCAGGCAAAGGATATTATTAATGCAATTTCAGGTGGACAGCTCATTCTTTTAGATAAATTAATTCGAGGTATTCAAAGAAACTATTCAGCGGTATATGAAAATTTTGAGCAAGATATTTTTAGCGCATTAAAAGAAGCATTACCCAATCTTCAAAAGTACCAACGCTTAAAAATCGTTTTTCCAGCTTTTAATTATTTTCCAGATGAGATCTTAAAAGGGTTTCACGCGTTTTGTAATGAATATGCTTTTGAGTATAAAGTGATTTACGATATTGTGTCTGAAAATTTAGAAAAAGGTGATGTTTTTATCAATCTGGTTGAAGATGATCTGGTAGTTCTATTAGGGAAGGTGCAAAGTTCTGCATTTGAGGTTGGCAAGGATATTGGGATTATTTCATACAATGAAACTCCATGGAAAGAATTCATTTTAAATGGCATTACCACTATTTCTACAGATTTTATCAAAATGGGTGAATTAACGGCGCAGATGATCTTAGAAAATGAGAAAAACCATATTGAAGTTCCTTTTAGCTTAATTCTTAGAAAATCTTTATAAGCAATTTAGACCCATAACTTGGCAATGGTCTATAAAAATGATATATTAGAGTCCTTGTTTTAAAACGATTGCAACTATATGTTATTATTAGGAATAGATATTGGCACTTCTTCCATAAAAGTAGCTGTTGTTGATGCCGCAACTCAAAAAACAATTTGTACTGTTCAATATCCAGAAACAGAAACTCCCATTATTGCGCTCCAAAAAGGCTGGGCTGAGCAATCGCCGAATGATTGGTGGAAACATACGAAGTTTGCTATTCAAAAAGCCAATGCAGAAAAAAAATATGACCCACAAGATATTGGCGCAATTGGTATCGCCTATCAAATGCATGGATTGGTATGTGTCGATAAAGATCAAAACCTTTTATACAATAGTATTATCTGGTGCGATAGCAGGGCTGTATCCATTGGCAACGATGCATTTAATACATTAGGTGCAGACTATTGCTTATCGCATCTGTTAAATTCACCAGGAAATTTTACGGCGTCTAAACTTGCTTGGTTAAAAGCCAATGAGCCTGCAGTGTATGCGAAGATTGATAAAATTATGTTACCTGGCGATTATATTGCGATGCAATTTTCTGGCAAAGTATCTACCAGTATCTCATCATTGAGCGAGGGTATGTTTTGGGATTTTAAATCTAATAGCTTATCAGAGGAATTATTTGGATATTACGGATTTGAAAAAAACCTGATACCTGAAATTAAAGATGTGTTTACAAATCATGGCGAACTAAATGCTGCGATTGCGTCAGAACTTTCCCTGAAAACCGGCATTCCGGTTACTTATAAAGCAGGAGACCAACCCAACAATGCACTTTCATTAAATGTATTTGAACCAGGTGAGGTAGCTGCCACAGCCGGAACTTCTGGCGTGATCTATGGAGTGAGTGATCAATTAAAATATGATCCACTTTCAAGAGTGAACAGTTTTGCACACGTAAATCATTCCAGCAACTTAAATAGAATTGGTATTTTATTATGTATCAATGGAACCGGTATTTTAAATAGTTGGGTGAAGAAGATAGCAGGGTCAGGATTAACCTACCAGCAGATCAATGAAACTGCAGCAACTATCAGTGCAGGATCCAATGGATTAAAGATGTTGCCATTCGGAAATGGGGCAGAACGTATGCTGGAAAATAAAACAGTGAATGCACACATCAACCATATTGATTTAAATATGCATGGGGCTGCACATATTTTTAGAGCTGCTCAGGAAAGTATCGCGTTTGCATTTAGGTATGGTTTAGATATTTTAAAAGAAAATGGCACAAAACCAACAGTTATTCGTGCTGGAAAAGCAAATATGTTTCAAAGTACAGTTTTCCAGCAAGCATTTGTGGATGTTACCAATGTACCTGTAGAATTGTATCAAACTGATGGAAGTGTAGGAGCTGCCATCGGCGCGGGTATCGGCATTGGCACTTATAAAAGCTCCAGAGAGGCATTTAGCATCACTGAACCTTTAGAAATTATTGAACCAAAAAATGAAAGTAGTTACGATGCCCTTTATTTTGAGTGGAAAGCTTATTTAGAAAAACAAATGGAACCATAAATTTTTATTAAACTATAAATTAGAATTATGTCAGTCGTTACAGGATCTACTAGTTATTTTCCAAATATTGGAAAAATAAAATTTGAGGGACAAGGAACAGATAATCCACTTGCCTATTCATGGTATGATGAAAACAGAATAGTGGCAGGTAAGACCATGAAAGAATGGCTCAGATTTGCCGTTGCTTATTGGCATAGTTTTGTGGGCAATGGTGCTGATCCTTTCGGAGAACCTACGCATATCTATCCTTGGAATGCCAATACTGATGCGGTTGCCAGAGCTAAAGACAAAGCAGATGCCGCTTTTGAATTCATCACTAAATTGGGTCTGCCTTATTATTGTTTTCATGATGTTGATGTGGTGGATTATACAAATGATGTAGTAGACAATGAAAAAAGATTAGCAGCGATTACTGCTTATCTGAAAGAAAAGCAGGATGCCAGTGGCGTTAAATTATTATGGGGTACTGCTAATTTATTTTCGAATCGCAGATACATGAATGGGGCTTCAACTAATCCAGATTTTAATGTGTTGGCACATGGTGGCGCGCAAGTAAAAGCTGCATTGGATGCAACCATTGCATTAGATGGTGAGAACTATGTTTTCTGGGGCGGGCGTGAAGGTTATATGAGTTTGCTGAATACTAATATGAGAAAAGAGAAAGAACATCTTGCTCGTTTCTTACACACTGCTAAGGATTATGCACGCAAGCAGGGCTTCAAAGGAACTTTCTTTATTGAGCCAAAACCTTGTGAGCCAAGTAAGCATCAGTACGATTACGACGTAGAAACTGTAATTGGCTTCTTGCGTCAGTATGATTTACTGAATGATTTCAAATTGAATATTGAAGTAAACCACGCAACGCTTGCTGGACATACCTTTCAACACGAACTACAAGTAGCAGTAGATGCAGGATTATTAGGAAGCATGGATGCAAACAGGGGTGATTATCAAAATGGATGGGATACTGATCAGTTCCCAACTAATATCAATGAAATAGTGGAAGCAATGTTAATAATTGTAGAAGCTGGTGGATTTGCAGGTGGTGGAATTAACTTCGATGCAAAACGCAGAAGAAACTCTACCGATTCAGCTGATCTGTTCCATGCTCATATTGGCGGCATTGATACCTTTGCCAGATCTTTGGTTATTGCAGATAATATACTTCAGAAATCTGAGTACAAAAAATTAAGAGCAGACCGTTATGCTTCATACAATGATGGAAACGGTAAGGCATTTGAAGAAGGAAAATTAAGTTTAGAAGATCTAAGAAATCTTGCTGTTGCAAACGGAGAACCAGCTGTTGAAAGTGGTAAGCAAGAATATCTGGAGAATTTGATTAATAGGTATATTTAAATTAATCAACCACCCCAGCCGTATGCTGCATTCCCAGCATCGCCGATCCCCTCCATCGCATGCGATGGAGGGGATTTTTTTTCATACAACCCTTCTTCACTCTTAACTTATCTCTTCTCTTTTCTTTTCTCTTTTTCTTCTAACTTCATCACCCGTATATTCCTAAATCTCACTACATCCCCATGACCTAAGAAACCAATATGTCCCGTGGTTCTTAATAAGCCTGGATGTTCTTTTTGATCAAGGGTTCCGTTTTTGGATGCTTCTTTAATGTCTCCATCAACAATGACTGTTCCGTTTAATCTGACTTGTATTTTACTTCCTTTGATGCTGATCTCTTCTTTATTCCATTCACCTGTTGGCAATAAAAATCCGCGTTTTGCTGGAATCACGCCATACACAGATCCGTGGTATTGATATTCGTGTAAGTCTTTATACATCGGATGTTCACTATCTAATACCTGAATTTCCATCCCCACATATGCAGCGTCGCCCTCTAATGGAGCACGGATACCTATGCCATTATTTGCACCAGGGGTTAATTGAAATTCGAAACGATACACGAAATCAGCATACTCTTCTTTGGTATACAAATTTCCACCGCCCTGTGCTTCTGGATTTACTTCTACTACAGCGTCCTTTACTATATAGCCGGTTGTATTACCCGTCCATTTATCTAAATTAGTTCCATCAAATAAAGAAACAAATCCCTGTTTCTTTTCTTCTTCAGAAATGGCAGTGGGTTCTGCTGATGGCAATTCTCTCAGATATATATTTCGATAAGCTACATAAGTTCCATGTGCTTGCAATTCGATTTGTTCTTTTGCAAAAATAGGAATGCTCTTATCCCAATAATTTTCCAGTGTAGTATTATCCGTTACTAAAACACCATTTAAATAAACAGTTACTTTTTCACCTTTCATAATAATGTGAAAATTATTCCACTGCCCAATTTTGTTATCCGCCACTACTAAAGGTTTGCTTACATTCTTCTGATTATTATATAAGCCTCCAGAACCCACTTGTGCACCCACTTCTCTTCTGCTTGTATCCCAGATTTGAACCTGTGGAGTTCCTCTTAAATAAATTCCTGCATCACCTTGTGCAGTAATCTTCCAGTCGACATACATTTCAAAATCACCATACTGTTTATCTGTGGCAAGATTATCACCATGACCCGTAAAAATGAGTAATCCATCCTTTACAATCCAGTCGCCCTTGGTCTTTTCATTCGCTTTTGCCTGCTCAACTTTCAATAAAGAGTCGCCCATTTTAGCTCTGAGAATTGGATTACCCACCAGGGCTTTCCATCCGCTTAGATCCTTGCCATTAAACAAATTTTGGTAGCCATAATCGAAAGGCATTTTCTTCAATAGTTTATTTAAACCAGACACTAATAAAGCACTGTCCTCTCCTTTAATTAATGTCAATGCCTTCATCAATGATTCCTTAACTGCTGGTCCTTTAATAGATGCATCTGTTAATGCTAAACGGGTTACTACTATTGCAGCATCTTTACTGCAATTTTCATCGTTCAAATATTTGCTGGCTACCATAAATGAGGCGATCCCAGGAATTCTGGAAACCCTATTCAAGAATTGTTTGATGGTAAGTGGATTTACTTTTGCATCCAATAAATCCTGTGCTAATAATAATTGTTGTGTTGGATTTATTTTGGCAGCATAAAAAGGATCAGCCTGCTGTTTCAAATTTGGATGGGGTAATCCAGATAAATATTGAGATACCGTTCCTTCTTCTGTTAACTGATTCAATTCTGTTTGAACAAAGGTCTTTGCATATGCTGTTTTCACTTGTTTCAGTCCTTTGCTCAGGTTCAGTTTAGCCGCTTGTTTTTGATCTGCCGATAATGAAATATTATTTACAAAAGCATGTAAGGCATAAGTTGCTTTTAATTTCAAGGAATCATCATCCAGCATTTGGTAGAATGATTTCCAATCAGTCTTTTCCCAGGTTTTCATAGCTGCAAGTGCTGCATCTACTTCTTTAGGATGTTGGTAAGGAAATGTCTGAAGGGTTTCAGATACTTTGGTCATCGATTTTTGTGCAGACAACTTCAAAACAAAAAAAGATAGGACCCATAATACTCTGCAAAATTTTTTCATATTAACTGTTTAAACTATATGCATTAATTTTTTGAATCATCAAATATGCCATGGCCCACGCATCGGTGGATTGATCATATAATTGGCTTCCACATCATCTATAAATTCCTGACGATCTGGATCAAATTTTAATGAGCGTCCAAGCTGTAAAGCAATCTTACCCATATTGATGATGGTACATGATCTAAAGCCATTTTTCTCGTTCAAAGCAAAAGGGGTTCTATATTTTACGGAGTCTAAGAAATTGGTTACCTGTGGCGCTGGATCTGGCATCATCGCCAATTTCTCTTTCAGGTTTGGAATGGTAGATTTAAATCCTGCAAACAATTTACCGTTGGGTCCTTCAATATAAGCCGCATTGGGATCCTTAGCTTCCCCATCTAAAATAATCTTGCAACCATCTGCATAAGTGAAGGTTAATTTTCGGAAAGTTCCGCAGGCATCAGGGTGTTGTTGCTCTGCATCTACTTCAACTAAAATCGGGCTAGTATCATCTTTACCTAAAAAATATTGAATAGGATCTATATAGTGTTGACCCATGTCTCCCAAACCACCACCATCATAATCCCAATACCCTCTAAAAGTTTGATGAACCCTGTGTGCGTTATAAGGCTTGAATGGCGCAGGTCCCAGCCAACGATCGTAATCTAATTCAGGAGGAACAGGTTGTGTGTCTAATTTAGTTTTTCCAACCCAATAGAACTTCCAGTCAAAACCAGTTGTCTTACTTACAGTTACTGTTAAAGGCCAACCTAATAAACCAGACTCTACTAGTTTTTTAATAGGACGAACAGTGGTGTTCATGCCATAGAAATTATCTTCAAATCGGAACCAAGTATTTAGGCGAAACATTTTTTGATATTGCGTCATGGCTTCTACCACAGCTTTACCTTCACCGATAGTTCTGGTCATTGGCTTTTCACACCAAATATCTTTCCCTGCTTTTGCCGCATCGATTGCCATAATTGCGTGCCAGTGTGGAGGGGTAGCAATATGCACAATATCTACTTCTGGCAATGCAATTAATTCGCGGTGATCGTGGAAGGTTTTCACAGATCCACCAATAGAATTGGCGACTTCTGTTAAGTGATTCTTATCCACATCACAAATGGCAACTACTCTGGTGCCTGCATAAGGGATATGACCTCGGCCCATGCCTCCTACACCTATGATTCCTTTAGTTAGTTGATCACTGGGTGCAAGAAAACCCCTTCCCAGTACATGTCTTGGCACAATGGTAAATCCTGCCAATACCGCTGCCGTGTTTCGGATAAACCTACGACGACTATTTGTTTTAGATTCTTTCATATCTGCAAAATGTTAGGGTAGTAAGTTAATATAAAAACAGTTCTCCTTCCAACAATTTTGATAAGAAAAATGCAAAAATTCGTTCAGTGAAAATTATCTATTCAACCACATCCCATTCCATTACTTCATCATGCTCAACCAATTTTTTCTTTTTTTCTTTGAACATGATTAATAATGGAATTAAAAAGAGGAAGAAGAATCCCAGGTATATAAATAGGTCTTTATAGGTAAGGAAAGTTGCCTGTACATAAATGTTTCTTGCTATAATACCATAAGCACCTTTGGTTGCGGATGCGATGTCATATCCTTTGCTTACAAAAGCACCGGTTAACATCTTTACTCTTTCAAGTGTTTCAGGTTGTATGGCATTAATATTATCATTTAAAGCCTCATAATGACGATAAGTATCTGTGCTGATATAGGTAGTAATCATTGCAATTCCAATACTACCACCTAATTGACGAACCATATTACTCAATGCAGTTCCCTGTGGTATTTCTGCACCTTTTAAATTTGCCAATGAAATGGTGGTGAGTGGGATAAAGATCAATCCCATTGCCAACCCTCGAATAATCAAAGGCCAGAAAAAATCTTCTTCCGAAATTTGGGTATTTAATTGTGCCATCCCATAACTAAAAGCAAAAAATAAAACGAGCCCCATGCCCGCATATATGGCAGGATGTATATATTTTTTCTTAAGCAAAGTACCTACCACTGGCATCATAATGGCAGTAGCAATGCTTCCTGGCAACATAATCAATCCAGTTTGCATAGCTGTAAACCCTAGTAAACCCTGACAAAAAATGGGGATTACTAAGGTGGTACCATATAGCCCAAAGCCAAGTACAAAATTAAAAACTGTTCCTGTGGTAAAGGATCGATTATTAAATAAACGAAGATTTACTATGGGGTTTGATTTGCGTAACTCACGTACTACAAATACTACTCCTCCCACCACAGCAATAATGGTAAGTATGGTTATGTACCTCGCTTCAAACCAATCTTCACTTTGCCCTTTTTCCAATACAATTTGCAAAGATCCAATAGCAGCAACTAACATCACCAGGGCAAACCAATCCATCTTGGGAGCTACTACTTTATGCCGCGACTCCTGCACATACATGAGTGTGAGCACAGTTGCTAAAATACCGAATGGAACATTGATATAAAATACCCATTGCCAGTTCATATTATCTGTGATATAACCACCCAGTGTAGGACCCAAAGCCGGTCCAATAATTACACCCAACCCATAAATTGCATTGGCCAAACCAATTTCTTCTTTTGGAAATGTTTCGATCAGAATAGCTTGTGCTGTTGATAACAAGCCTCCACCACCAATTCCTTGAATCACTCTAAAAAATACGAGTTCCCATACATTCGTAGACATGCCACAAAGCACAGATGCGATGGTGAAAAGAACAATGGAGCCACCAAAATAATATTTGCGACCAAACTTACTACTCATCCAGCCAGAGAGTGTAATCATAATTACATTGGATATGGCATATCCTGTGATTACCCAACCAATTTCTTCGAAAGTAGCACCAAGATTACCCATCATTTGGGTAAGTGAAACATTTACAATAGAGGTATCAATCAGCTGAAGCAAGGCTGCAGAGATCACTGTAAAAATAACGATAATCTTATCAGTCGAAAATTTTGCCACTGAATTAATTTTTTATACACTTTGATTCCTTTCTGCCAATTAATAAAGTAGCTGAATCATTTTCATTGTTAATTCCTATGTGGTTTCAGTAAAAAAGGAAGAAAAGTAATCTTTGAATTAGTTACCAATATAAGATTTTCTTCAAAGCAAATAAATGAATAAATTTTCATTTGAAAAATAAAAAACTGCATCAGTAACCAATCTGACGGCAGTTAAATCAAAACAAACATCCTATTAAATGAATTGATTAATATAATTCCATGTAAATCTATCAGTAACATTTAATATTCCAGTTATATCTAAAAAAGGCTTAGGCTGTAAACTTCTTCCAGAAATGACCTTCCTTTAGCATTGTTTTTATATCCTTATCCAACATCATACTAGTCATTTCGTTAAAAAAGTTCATCATAAAATTTAATTTAATAGCTTTCCATTGAAAAATTACGCAAAACTATTTATCGCTACTTCATAAAACAGTTACAGTGGTTACAATTCATTTTTATCAATAATATAAAGCAGTATGATGACACATTATATACTTCAAATCAATATTGGATTCTTTAAAGAAGGTTACCCCAATATCATTCTTAGGGCTGTATCTGTTTACTTGTTTATGATCATTGCTATTCGGATATTTGGAAAAAAAGAATTAGCACAGTTATCAGTGATTGACTTGGTATTTATTTTACTCATCAGTAATGCTGTACAAAATGCAATGATAGGTCCCGACACTTCTTTAGATGGAGGAATGGTGGCAGCCGGTTCTTTATTTCTTGCGAATTATACCCTGAAGCGAATACTTTATAAGAACAAAAAAATTAACGAACTGATACAGGGCGACACACTATTATTGATCTATAAAGGGGTTCCCAATATGGTAAATTGTGATAAGGCAGAAATCACCATCGAAGAGCTGGAAGCAGCGGCGAGAGAACATGGAGCAAAAGATATACAAAATGTAGATCTTGCCATGTTAGAAGTAGATGGAAATATTAGTATTATCAGCAGTGATTTTCAGAAGAGAGGTCAGTACTCCCATCCCAGAAAACATAAATTTAAAGGACGTCTAAACCAAAACTAATTTTCAGTATCAAATTTCAGGGTTCGGCGATGTGTTTTTCGGTATGAAATATGTGCATGATGTACAATGTATACATAAACAAGAATAAATGCCTCAAACACAAAAAGGTCGCCAAAAAATTGGCCGAGCGAAAATTCCATTGGGGTGGGTTTTGCATAAATTTAAATATTTATACAGAATAATGGTTTCGCATTTTATGCACAAGTTTTAGGGATTTCATTTTGTAGAAGTCTTTTTCAAAATCAATAGTCTTGCCTGAATAATGGTTGCAAAAGCTTGAATAGTACCCATTATTATAAATAGAACCTGAAATGAAATATAATAGGTAATGAGGCCTCCGATAGCAACCGCAATTCCAGTTACAAAATGGGTATGTCCAGTTGCGAGCCCCCAAAGAAATGTATTGTTCTTATCTTCTAAGTCATTAGCAAAAAGAGAGTCCCATATCGGTGTACTCAAAGACTCTGCAATGCCCAGTCCAATCTGAACAAAAAATAAAGTCATCACATTATTTACCAACAAATAAGAAAAAGTAAATAGGGTGTTAAGTGCATACCCGAGAATCATTACCTCCTCCTGATATTTAGAATGTTGCAATGCTTTACCCACAAAAAAATACATCAACCCGGTTACTATTAAATAAGCAGACCAGGCCCAGGTGATATCTAATAAATCACCACCCACTTTTTGTGAAAAGACAGCGAATAATGGGCCAAAAAGTCCTTCTCCAAAGTACCAAAGACTCGATGCAACTAATAATATTTTTACAGTCTTTGTGATATCATTTTATTTAAAACTATTAACGCCGGTACCTTTTATTATTCCCCTGCAAGTAATCGCTCCACAAAGGCAGGTAAAGGGTTCTGCATTTTCATCCAGGAAACTGGCATAGTCTAAAGTTAGTTCTTCTTCCTTCGGTATCGGTCTTTTAGCTATAATATTAAGTCCAACAAACACTGTATTGGCATTACAACTATGGTTTTGTGGCGCCCAATCTTGTGGAAGATGGCTCCAAAGTAGAAATACTTCTTTTCCTAAGGGATAGGCATAACGTCGGAAAGTTAGTTTCTCTTCTTCGCTCCAATTTTCTTCTACCCATTTTTTGGTAACGATTCTTTGAGACATTTCTTCACCCTTAAAAATCAGATCACCAGCTTGCAGCGTTTTTGAAGCATAGATACCAAAACCTGCAATTGCATTATTTTTGACCACATAATTCTTTTTCTGCCTTTCATGCCGGGCAATTCCTTCCTGAATAATCTGTTCTAAAAATATTTTTTGCCCTACCCCATCGTATTTTAGAATATAGTCGGCACTTCCCTCATATCCATTTTCATAAAATACAGAACAAGTAAAATTAATTTCTAAGAAATAAAGTTCGCCGGCCTCATCCATCCGAAAGTCTAACCTTGCATAACCCACACCACCAAATGAATGGAATATTTTTTCAGCTGCCTTTCTTAGCCGCTGATCCAAGGCAACATCTTGAACAGGAATATTTGCATCTGTATGCAATTCTGAAGTTTTTAATGCATAGGTTTTGAATGTATTTCCATGGGGAAAAATAAATTCTACAGGACGAAATGCAGTGGCCGTTTTTCCATCTGAATTTGCGGCAATGAGCACGGTAAATTCCCTTCCTTTAATATATTCTTCTATTAATAACTCACTATATTCCGGAAGTATCGCATCTACTTTATTCTGTAACTCATCTGTACTTGTTACGAGCGAAAATTCATCAATACCCAGGCTATCACCTGCTTTAGAGGGTTTTACAAAAAGAGGGAAATGCAGGTGTTTGATCAGTTCAGGAATATTTGATTGAGCATTTACCAAACAATATGCAGGTGTTTTTATTTGTTCATAGTACGCAACCAGTTTCATGATCTCTTTACTAGGATCATATAAAATAGAAGTAGGACCCGTAAAAGGAAGGTTCAATAATTCGAGTGAATAAATCACATCAATACCAGGAACTTCCCACTCTAAATAGGCTTCGCATAAATTCACAAATATATCATAGCCCTTAGTTCCTAATTCTTTGAGTTGTTTATAAGTGATCAGTTTATTCAAAAAGACAGTATCTACTTCATGCTCAGGTAACAATGATGCCAGGTTTCTAGGAGGATCATAATTCTGATAATCTACGTTTGATGTAGAATAATCGGGCAGTAGTACACAAATTTTCATGATGCAATCGACATTAAAATTTTTCTGGTAATGGTTTCTTCTAAGATAGAGGCAATCAGATCGGTGAAGCTTGTATTACTAACCCGAAGGATGGCACCAATAGAAGTAAAGTCTTCATCTTCGCTAATACCACATTGAGCATTTACTTCAAGCACATACATTTTATGCGAACTCCGATCCATTCTAATATCTACCCTTGCATAACCTGTTCCTTTGCAAGCCACAAAAGCATCCCATGATACATTTTTAATTTCCTCCACTAATGATGCATCTGGTTGTTGATATTCATAAAAAAAATCGTCATTAGGCATGGCCGTTTCATCTTCATAAATTTCCCATAAGCGATCGAAGGATAGAAATTTTTCTTTTTCTGGAAGTGATGCATGAAACAAGCGTTCTACTGGAGTATAAATAGTAGCCCGCTCCTTACAATCGTGGTTCCCTGTAATAAATACGGTGTATTCCGGGCCTTCAATAAAAGTCTCTGCAATCATTCCATCTACAGTTAAAGACCAACCCCGATAGCCAATACTCATTTTTTGAATTTGCGCCAGGCAATCCTCTACATTAGTCACCACATTCTTGATACCAATTCCCATACTTCCCCCACTTACTGCTGGTTTTAAAATAATGGGGTTACCAAGTTCTTCAAATATAGTGCTGATGTTTTCTTGTTCATTTTTAATTGACTTCCAGGGGGCAGTATTCACAGCAAATTGGTCAAATGCAAGTTTCATCGGGATCTTAGAAGTGGTAATATCGTAAAAAAACGCATCTGCCCCGGTATAACAAATACCCTTCCCTTCTAAATAGTGTATCACGGAAATTCCCGGCGCATCGTTGATCTCATCTCCATCACATAAATTCAAAACGAGTTGATTATTATGTTGATTTGCATCTGAGATTTGATCAATGATTTCTTGATAATTTTGCAAAGTAACCGGTTGCCATTGCCAGTCGACTTTCAACTCAGAAAATACTTTTGCATATTCGGCAATGCTTTGGGTATAGTCGTAATAATAATCAATATTACGATCATTGCTAGTAACATAAGGTGCCAGGATCCAAACTTTATAGTTCGCTAATTTCAACGGCATAGAAGGAAATGAAAAATTAATGATTAAGTCATCAAAAATTAATCAAGGTTTTGCATTCCAAAAAATAAAAATCGATTTATTAAGACTTTTGGTATAGGATGTCAATAAATCCTTTACCAAGTAGTATTATCGTATTTGACTTATATTTTGATATCTATCATAAGTTTTGTTGAAACTTGATAATTGTCATCTGTTTTTCGATTGATCTAAATAACTTTACTAGCTTCTAATCTATTTTGTTGGCGCCTCTTTTTACAAAAAATAAAACCTTATTATGCTTTTAAAAAAATATACACTTCGAGCATTTTTTTTCTTCCTCCTAATACAGCTCAATCTTTCAACTAAGGCTCAACAGGTAATCAACTTTGATGATTATTGGAAATTTCATTTCGGACACGCTTCTGATCCATCAAAAGACTTTAAATATGGGGTTGCCAATATTTTTTCAAAAACGGGTGGCGCTTACGAAACAGCAATCGACCCCAATTTTGCGGATAGCGATTGGACGAATCTAAATCTTCCCCACGATTGGGCCATTGAAGTACCTTTTGCCAATAACCCAAATTTTGATGTAGAATCACATGGCTTTAGAAAAGTGGGTGGATTATTTCCAGAAAACAGTATTGGCTGGTATCGTAAGCATTTTAAAATTGCCAAATCTGATTCCGGCAATCGGTTTCAATTGCAGTTCGATGGAGTTTTTAGGAATGCCAGTATTTGGGTAAATGGCATTTATACAGGTAATAACCTTAGCGGATATTTGGGTGTGAATTATGATATCACAGATTTTATTAATTACGAAAAAGAAAATGTAATTACTGTTCGTGTTGATGCAACTCAATATGAAGGTTGGTTTTATGAAGGTGCAGGTATTTACCGGCATGTATGGTTACAGAAATTATCAAATTTACATATTGCGCCAGATGGCATATTTGTTTATGCAAACTTAAAAGGAAAAGATGCAATAGTTAGTGTAGAATCCACTATTGAAAACAAAGGATTCACTGGAACAAATGCGCAATTAGAAACCTACCTCACAGATCGGAATGGCAAAAAAATAGCCACTGCCTCTTCACAAAGTTTGGTCCTTTCTGCTAAAAGCGATCTGCACATCAAACAAACTATTTCTTTAAAGAATCCGCATTTATGGGATTTAGATAGTCCGTATCTATATCGTGTTGTTTCTGAAATAAAAATGGGCAACAAAACAATCGATAAACATATCAATCGATTTGGTGTGAGATCAATTCGATTTGATGCCAATGAAGGGTTTTTCTTAAATGGAACACATATAAAAATAAAGGGTACCAATAACCATCAAGACCATGCTGGAATTGGCGCCGCATTACCGGATGCCATGCAATATTATCGCATCGACTTATTAAAGAAAATGGGGAGTAATGCATATCGTACCAGTCATAATGCCCCTACCCCAGAACTGCTAGAAGCCTGTGATAGTTTGGGTATGCTGGTTTTAGACGAACAAAGATTATTAAATAGCAGTAATGAATATCAGGATCAGTTTGAAAGATTAATCAAGCGCGATAGAAATCACCCATCCGTATTTCTTTGGTCAATCGGTAATGAAGAAGGATGGATTCAAACTACTTCTATTGGTAAAAGAATTACGCAAACATTATTAGCAAAACAAATGGCATTAGATCCTTCCAGAACGAGCACTTATGCTGCAGATCTTCCTAATTTTTTTAAAGGAGTTAACGAAATAATTCCGATCAGGGGATTCAACTACCGCCACGAGGCAGTTGCCGACTATCATCGAGATCATCCCTCACAACCTGTGATAGGTACTGAAATGGGAAGTACGGTAACTACCAGAGGTGTCTATGAAAAAGACAGCATCAAAGCTTATTTACCTGACCAAGATATTACAGCACCCTGGTGGGCTAGCAGAGGGGAAGCTTGGTGGAAAGTGGCCGCAGTAAATAATTATTGGATTGGAGGGTTTGTGTGGACTGGCTTTGATTATCGTGGAGAACCCACACCGTTTAAATGGCCCAATATCAACTCCCATTTTGGTATCATGGATGTATGTGGTTTTCCAAAAAATATTTATTACTATTATCAAAGTTGGTGGACAGACAAAGACGTATTACACATTTCTCCGCATTGGAACTGGAAGGGCAAAGAAGGAAACCCTATTGATGTTTGGGTAAATAGTAATGCAGATAATGTAGAACTTTTTTTAAATGGTAAAAGTTTGGGTAAAAAAGATATGCCAAGAAACGGGCATTTACAATGGTCTGTAAATTATGAACCTGGAAAATTAGAAGCCATTGCTTTTAAGAAAGGAAAGAAATTAACGAGTTCGGTAGAAACCACAAATCTGCCGGCTAAATTATTACTGGTGCCTTCCAAAATGCGCTTAATTGCTGATGGCAAAGATGTTTCAGTAATCAATATTACGGTTATTGATAAGGAAGGCCGGGAAGTTCCTGATGCCAACAAAATGATCGACTTTAAACTGTTTGGTGATGCCAAAATTATTGGGGTAGGCAATGGAGATCCCAGTAGCCATCAGGCCGATTTTTGTAAAGACGGAAAATGGCAAAGATCGAGTTTCAATGGAAAATGCCAGGTAATTATTCAAGCTGGCAAAACAAAAGGTAAACACCGCTTTGAAGCCATTTTAGACGGATTATACCTCACAACTTTAGATTTGGAAAGCCAATAATAGGTGCTGCTTTCTATAGAAGGTTTTGTTTTCTAGTTTTAAAAGGATTTCTTTGCTCCGTCAAAGAGATCCTTTTATCATTTAATGCACCTACTTGCAAACAGAAACCACACATCCCCATTCAGATAAGTTTACACCCTATCAGGTATTGGTGATTTTCTTATTAGCAGTTACCCAATTTACGGTGGTATTGGATTTTATGGTAATGTCTCCTCTAGGTGATATGCTGATGAAGTCTATGAATTTAAAGACCTCCCAATTTGGGATGGCTGTATCTGCTTATGCATTTAGTGCCGGTATCTCTGGATTATTAACGGCGGGTTTTGCAGATAAATTTGATCGCAAAAAATTGCTCTTGTTTTTCTATATCGGTTTTATCATTGGCACATTGTTTTGTGGTCTTGCGCACAACTATATTATGCTCATTGTGGCAAGAATCATTACTGGATTATTTGGAGGTGTTATTGGATCAATCTCAATGGCAATAGTGGCAGACCTTTTCCCAATCCAAAAAAGAGGAAGGGTGATGGGCTTTATGCAAATGGGATTTGGTGCAAGTCAGGTATTAGGAATTCCCATCAGTTTATACTTGGCAAATGCCTGGGGATGGCAATCGCCTTTTTTAATGATTGTAGCATTGGCAACCATCGTTTGGTTATTAGTGGTGATAAAATTAAAACCAGTTACTAAACACCTGAACGAAAAAACAGAGCAGAATGCAGTAATGCATTTGTTCAATACCATTTCACAAAAACATTATCGGATCGGTTTTTTATCAACCGCCATATTATCTATTGGAGGCTTTATGATGATGCCTTGGAGTAGTGCATTTTCGATCAACAATTTACATATTACCCAACACCAGTTACCTATTGTATTTATGGTTTCGGGAGTTAGTTCTTTAGTAATCATGCCTATCATGGGCAGACTGAGTGATATCATTGACAAATTCAAAATCTTTTCAATCGCATCTATTATGATGATTGTGATGGTATTAATTTATACCAATCTTACACCGGTTCCCTTTGGATTTATTCTGTTATTGAATATTCTCTTTATGATTAGTATGATGAGTAGAATGGTACCAGCCATGGCATTAACATCGGGCCTTCCCAAGATGCAGGATCGAGGTGCTTTTATGAGTATCAATGCATCCTTGCAACAAATTGCTGGCGGTGTGGCTGCGATTGTTGGGGGAATGATTGTTGTGCAGAAAGACAAATACAGTCCGCTCGAAAACTATAATATTCTTGGATATATTATTTCTATACTATCACTGATAAGTATCTTAATGGTATATAGAGTAAGTAAAATGGTAAAGCAAAGAAAAGCGATGGGCTTATAAATTAATTGCAAATGGTTAAGGCGGTAATTTCTTTAATCACCGAATCAAGTTCGTCGGAAGAGTTCTTGATATACTTCCGATAAGCTGATTTATCAGCATCTGGCACTATCCAATAATTTTTTTAGAGAGCTACTTAACCAAATGCGGTTGCGATGATGTAAATCCCAAAACCAAATAACTGCGAAAGATTCATCGTCCAAAAAATGCTGCAAATTAAACAGGCTCATGGGAAGTTAAATCCTTGGTCTATATAAAATTACTGCCTGAGTCTATGAACAGTTTGTAGTAAAACTTCTAATTTTATAATTATACCTACTAGTCAATTTAGAATCGTTTTAATGTTTGACCATTTAGTTAAACAATATTCAATTTTGTTTAATGCTTGAATAATTATGAATGTTACAGATTTGAAAGTTTTAATTGTTTAACAGCATAGTCTACTGCACGGGCAGTTAATGTCATGTATAATATACTCGGACTTTGATTACCCGTGCTAGTCATACAAGCCCCATCTGTTACAAATACATTTTTACATGTATGCAGCTGATTCCACTGATTCAACATGGAACTCTTGCTATCAATGCCCATTCTGCAGCCTCCCATTTCATGAATATCCAAACCAGGTGCTTGTTTCGAATCGGCATGATTGATATTTTTAACGCCGGCCTTACTGAGCATTTCTTCTGTTTGCACAAAAAAATCTTTTAATAATCTTACATCATTATCATCATAACCAACAGAAGTAATTAATTGTGGAATCCCCCATTGATCTTTCTGATCTGCACTCAGGCGTACATGGTTCTCTTTTTTTGGAATGGTTTCTCCTTGCACATAAGCATATACATGCCATGGACCCGCTTCGGTCATCGCTTCTTTAAAGCTGGCACCTATTTGTTCAGGGCAACGATTCCCATCTCCTCTTTCTCGGTAAGCTCCTGCAAAAGTGGTATACCCACCCACAAAATCGGTATCAATCTTGTGCAGGTTTCTGTAATTGGCAATGATAGTATCTGTAGGATTTCTTCCATAAGTGTAGCCATCTTCAAACCCATCTATAGACCCATTCATCCAACCCCGATAATTATGGAAGCAAATATATTTACCCAAGGTTCCACTATCATTTCCTAAGCCATTTTGGAATCTATTTGAGGTAGAATTCAATAAGATCAAATTACTATTCAGAGTTGATGCATTGAGAAAAATAATTTTGGCAAAATATTCTGTGCTTTCTTTTGTAATAGCATCTATTACTTGCACACCTGTTGCCTTATTTGTTTTCGGATCGTAAATAATACTGTGTACAACTGAATGAGGACGCACCGTTAAATTTCCCGTTTTCATAGCCCAGGGTAAAGTAGAAGAATTACTGCTAAAATATCCACCAAACGGACAGCCCCGCATACAAAGATTTCTAGCCTGACACTTGGCCCTACCCTGTTGCAAGTGTAACTCTGTAGGCTCAGTTAAATGAGCCCAACGTGCGTGAACCAAGAAACGATTTCCGTAATTTTTTAGTAAGCTTTCTTTTAAATGTTGTTCCACACAATTCAGATCGAAAGGTGGCAGAAACTCACCATCAGGCATCGATTCAATACCATCTTTATTTCCACACACACCAATAAATTTTTCTACATGCGAGTACCAGGGAGCCACATCTTTATAACGTATGGGCCAATCCCACCCGTATTGAAATCTCTGAGGACCCGTAAATTCAAAATCGCTCCATCGCTGACAGGCCCTGCCCCATGTTAATGATTTGCCACCCACTTGATATCCTCTAATCCAATCGAAGGGTTTCTCCTGAATGTAGGGATGGTCTTTATCCTCTATAAAAAAATGTTGGTTGTCTTCACCGTAACCGGCTGCTTTTGTGATTAGCTTATTTTCTTTGCGATGCACATCGGTAATATTTCCGCGATGCTTTAGTTCCCAGGGATGTAAATTGGCAGTTGGATAATCCTTTATATGCTGTACATCTCTTCCTCGTTCTAATACAAGCGTTTTTAAGCCTTTCTCACACAATTCTTTGGCAGCCCAGCCACCACTAATACCCGAACCAATTACAATGGCATCGTAACTATTTTTTAATTTACCAGGATGATTGATCATCGTGGAACTAGTATCATTGAAAGGCATATGGCAGCTTTAGTTAAATGATCGAAACTCATTCAGAATAGTAAATTACAGAATAAGTTTCGAATCTAACTTATTGTACCAGGGAGGACACTTTTATATTTGATTCCATATCACAGGCTGACCATAATTTATAGCCCCCAGAAATATTTTGTACATTTTCAAATCCATTTTGCAACAGTATCCTTTGTGCCAAATATCCTCTTAATCCAATTTGGCAGTAAATAAATATATTTTCTTTTTTGTCTAATTCATGTAACCGATTTCTCAATTCATCTACTGGAATATTAATAGAACCAGGAATATTCCCTTCCACATATTCAAGTACTGTTCTTACATCTATTAAAACATCATCGCTTGAAATATCTTTAACTGCCGACCAAGGAATTATTCTTAAGCGTTTTTGAATAATATTTTCTGCTACAAAACCAGCCATATTTACAGGATCCTTAGCAGAAGAATAAGGCGGTGCATAGGCGTGTTCAAATTCGGTTAATTCTTCAACGGTACTCCCTCTTTGAATAACAGAAGAAAGAGTATCAATCCTTTTATCCACACCATCAGTTCCGATGATCTGTGCACCCAGCAATTTACCATCGGTTGGCGCAAAATTAATTTGAATGGTCATTTGTTCAGAGCCCGGATAATAACCGGCGTGTGAACCGCTATGTGTTATAGAAACTAGGTGCTCAATTTTAGCAGCAGATAAATGTTTGCTTGCTACACCTGCTACCGCAACAGTAAGATCAAAGATTTTAACGATGGCAGTATTAATGGAGCCGTTGTATTTATTCTTATTTCCAAGAACCATATTATTCGCACAAATTCTTCCTTGTTTATTGGCAGGTCCTGCTAAATAAGTAGGCATCGAATTGTGCGTGATCGGGTTTACAAATTCAATTGCATCCCCAACAGCATAAATATCTTCATTGGAAGTTTGTAAATAATCATTTACCAAAATGCCCCTCGCATTACCCAGGGTTAATCCAGCAGCTGTTGCTAAACGGGTATCGGGTTTAACGCCGATAGACAGGATAACTATATCAGCATCCAATGACTGAGCACCTTTCAAGAAAACCTTCAACCCATTTTCGTTTCTTTCAAACCCGGTTACTGCAGAATTTAATTGTAAGTTAATCCCTTTCGAGCGAATATGTTGTTGTGCAATGGCCGCAATGGGAAAATCAACAGGGGCTAAAATTTGTGCACCCATTTCAATAATGCTCACATGCATTCCTAAATGATGCAGATTTTCGGCCATTTCTAAACCAATAAAACCCGCCCCAATGATTACAGCTTTTCCATTTGGAAATTTGCTTACGTAGGCTTTGATCTTGTCTGTATCCGGCACATTTCTTAAAGTAAAAATGCCCTCACTATTGATACCTTCTAAAGGTGGTCGGATGGGTTCGGCACCTGGAGACAATACCAGTTTATCATAAGAAAGTTCATAATCAATTCCTGTTTTCAAATCCTTCACTTGTACCATTTTCTTATCGGGAAATATGGCAGTTACTTCATTCATTACACGTGCATCAATATTAAAGCGGTCCTTAAAAGAAGCGGCAGTTTGTACAAATAGTTTGTTTCTATCGGTAATTACATCTCCAATATAATAAGGCAGTCCACAATTAGCATAAGATATATAGTTTCCTTTCTCAAATAAAACAATCTCAGCGTGTTCATCTAATCTTCTTAAACGTGCAGCTGTACTTGCGCCTCCAGCAATTCCTCCTACAATGATGTATCTCATATACTTTTCTTTAATTATTACTGCAAAGAGAATGTATTGGAGAAAGAATTATTGTAACAATTGTCACCCTTGTCAATTCAATAAAATATACCCATTGAACGGTATATGACTAAAACTCAGATTAAATACTTTTAATAGGATTAGGTATTTAATTCTCGAAGATAAAATAAAGGCTTTGTAATGACTAATATATTTAGTATTTTGTGTCTAAATAATTTAGTTATGTTTAAGGGAATAAACGCCATAGAGTTTTCGAAAAGGTTTCAGACCAAC
>JANYEA010000129.1 GCA_025363385.1 Bacteroidota bacterium
GTGAGGAGTGAGGAGTGAGGAGTGAGGAGTGAGGAGTGAGGAGTGAGGAGTGAGGAGTGAGGAGTGAGGAGTGAGGAGTGAGGAAAAGTATGTATAAAAAAATTTCCCCTCCATCGCATGCGATGGAGGGGTGGCTGGAGCGACTGAGCGAACAGACGGGGTGGAGAGAAACTTGAAAAATAAAAATGAATTTTAAATATAAAAAACAAATAAAAATGAAAAAACTCTTAGTGATTACATTGATGCTGATTGGTGGAATAGTTTCTGCTCAATCGAAATATGAAGCCGGAATGGGAAAGGCTTTCGAGCAAATGAAAACTGCTAAATCTGCAGATGAGATGGTTGCAGCTGCAGGCTTCTTTGAAAGAATTGCAGATGCAGAACAAGACAAATGGCTGCCTTATTATTATGCTGCTTATTGTAATTATTTAACTGGATGGATGAACCCCAATGCAGATAAAGATGCTATTGGTGAAAAAGCCAAAGCCCTGGTAGTAAAAGCAGAAGTGATAGAGAAAAATAATGCCGAACTATATATTCTTCGGCAGATGATTGCCGTGCAAGAACTAACTGTAGATCCGATGACGCGTTACCAAACTTATGGTGCCCAGGCCAATGAATTACTGGAGAAAGCAAAGCAAGCAGATCCTAATAATCCAAGAATATATTTGGTAGATGGCCAATATAAAATGAATGTGCCAGATGCATTTGGTGGTGGTAAGGAAGTTGGTAAAAAATTATTTACCAAAGCCCTTGAGTTGTATAAAATATTTAAACCTGCTTCGGAAATGCATCCTAGTTGGGGTGCTGATCAAGCAGAGAAATTATTAGCACAATGTCAGTAATCAAAATATAAACTTAGCCGCACTTAATTTGATGCGGCTTTAAAAAAATAATATGCCATCATTCTTTCAAATACTTTTAGGATTTCATATTGCAGGTGGTTTTGCAGGCTTATTATGCGGTACCATTTCAGCTGCTTCGAAGAAGGGCAGTAACTTGCACAAAACTGCTGGAAAAATTTTCTTTTGGGGTATGTTAATGGCATCAGTCGCTGCGCTTATTTTGAGTAATCTGCCCGAACATCATAATATATTTCTTTTTGCTGTTGGAGGCTTTACACTTTATATGATTTGCAGTGGATACCGGATTGTTTTTTTGAAGCGCCTATTCAAAACCGGTAGTACTTCATTTACAGTATTGGATTATTTAATAAGCCTTTTTGGATTGTGTTTTGGTTTTTTTCTTGTGTACTTGTCAATATCAAATATTTATGAAGGTAATAATTTTGGAATCGTGCCTGGACTATTCGGAATTGTTTGTATGAACTATGCACGCATGGATTTTAAAATGCTTTTTCAAAAACTTTCCATCAAAGAATTCTGGATGCCCAACCATATTTCAAGAATGATGGGAGCTATGATAGCATCTTATACTGCATTTTTGGTGGTGAATTTAAAAATACAACCAGCATGGGTTTTATGGGTATTACCCACTTTGATTGGTTCAGGTTTGATTAGCTATTTTTTGAGAAAATTTGTACCACGCAAAAGTGCAAAGTCTGTGTAAAATAGTTTTGTAATAAAACGTTTACAGCGAGCGATAATCGGCAATTTTGTAGCTAATAGGTCAAATCAAATTTTTAAGATATGTCCAACGATAAACAACTATCAGAGAAAGAGAGTTTACAGCTCATCACTGATATGATCCAAAAAGTAAAGAATAGTTATCACGATAAAGGAGTTGGACCTCTGCTTTGGGGAACAGTTGTTGCCATTGCTTCTTTTGTAAGCTATCTTCAATTACAATATAATTTTAGCCTACCCTTTGACATTTGGTGGATCGTAATGGGTGCTATTATTCCACAGATTATTTTGATTAATCAAGACGCAAAGACTCAAAAGATCAAACGTCATGAAGACTCTGCCCTAAATGCGGTTTGGTTAGTATATGCCATCAGCATTTTTGGATTAAGTTTTTTTCAGTCGGTTGTTCCAAGTGCATCTGAACAAATAATGCGACTAAATGGATGGCAATTAATCAG
>JANYEA010000134.1 GCA_025363385.1 Bacteroidota bacterium
TCTTTCCTATTTGGCGAAATGCAAATACCTGGTTGCCGCTCTATGTTTTTTTAATAGTTTTCGCGCTAATGAATTTTAAGAGCAAAGCGTTTTACTGGATACTTAGTGTAGTGTTTACATTGATATTAACTGATCAAATCAGCAGCAGTGTTATTAAACCATTTTTTGAAAGACCAAGACCCTGCAATGACCCCATTTTAATGAGTCATGTTCGCCTTTTATTGGGGCATTGTTCTGGAGGGAATAGTTTTACTTCTTCACACGCAACTAACCATTTTGGTTTTACTTTTTTTGTATTTATTACTTTAAAAGGGCTTTTGAAAAAATGGAGTTATTTGTTTTTTATTTGGGCCGCAACAGTTAGTTATGCTCAGGTTTATGTAGGTGTACATTACCCATTGGACGTTATTTTTGGCTCGATTATTGGTTCATCAATTGGCTATGCCACGTCACAAGTCTTTATTCGCAAGGTCGGGACAATCATATCAGAATTATAAATATATCAGTATGATTCCGAATCGTTTTTTTTATGGAGTTTTAATTTTCAGTTTAATAGTTTGCATTACTGGAATGATCTTTATTCCATTGATGGACATTGATGCGGCTCAATATGCATTAATTAGTCGTGAAATGCTGGTAAGAAATTCATTTTTACAAATATTTGAAAATGGGAAAGATTATCTAGATAAACCACCCATGCTTTTTTGGCTTTCTGCTATTAGTTTACGATTATTTGGAATATACGACTGGGCATATCGTTTGCCATCCGTTTTATTTGCGGTACTTTCTATTTATGCTACCTTTCGGTTCACTCTTATCTATTACCAAAAAACGATCGCACAACTAAGTGCAATGGTGCTTGCAACTTCACAAGCCATTTTTTTAATAACCCATGATGTGCGGTGTGATACAATGCTGATGGGCTGGGTAATAGTAAGTATTTGGCAATTAGCAGCCTGGTTTGAGAGTGGAAAATGGAAAAATTTTTTGCTGGCATTTATAGCTATTGCAGGCGGGATGATGACGAAAGGTCCTATTGCCCTGATTGTGCCGATACTGGCATTTGTTCCCCATTTTATTTTGAGAAGAGAATGGAAACAATTTTTCAGGTGGGAATATTTGATAGGGTTGTTGATCATCGCTATTTTATTAATTCCAATGAGTATTGGATTATACCAACAATATGATTTGCATCCTGGAAAAGTAATTTATGGTGTTCCCATTAAATCGGGTTTGAGATTTTATTACTGGACTCAAAGTTTTGGAAGATACACGGGGGAAAATGTGTTTCATGAAATGAGCTATTTTACCTTTTTATTAGAAAATATGCTTTGGAGTTTTCTGCCCTGGATTTTATTTTTTTTAGTAGCCCTGCTCATTCGATTTCGTGATATTTTACTGAGTCGTTTCTGGTTAAGACAAAATCAGGAATGGATTAGCGTAGGGGGATTTGTTTTTACCTACAGTGTTTTGGCGAGAAGTCAGGCACAATTACCCCATTATATTTTTGTGGTATTTCCTTTGGCAGCTATAGTTACAGCGGTATTTCTTCACCAACTATTCTTCACCAAAGATTTTAGGATCTTAAAAACTATTTTACAATCATTACATTTTTTCATTTTTGCACTTTTGTGGGTACTTGCTATTGTAGCCATGCGTATTCCATTTAAGGAAGTAAGCATTTTCGTTTTTATATCGGCAATATTTGGGGGTATATTTTTTATAGTATTATTATTTTTTGTTCATAAATGGATACCTGTCCCATCTCTGTTAGTGATTTGTTTTTATACGGTGATTTCTGTTAATTTCTTATTGAGTAGTCATTTTTATCCCAACTTATTAAATTATCAGATGGGTAATATGGCAGCTGATTTTATTAATCGATCCGATTTGCAGAAAAAAAATATTTTTGTCTACGGCCCTTTAGATAGCAGAGCCTTACATTTTTATGGGCAGCATATATTTGAACATCGATATACTAGTTCTTCAACTACTCCCAATGATATTTTAATTACATCTATGGATAGTATTCCATTACTTAAAATAAAATATCCGGATTTGAAATTGCTGCACAAAGGTCCCAACTTTTCTGTAAGTATGTTAACACCAGAGTTCTTAAATCCTACCACTAGGGAAAAGGGAATGCCTTATTATGCCATTATTGATTTAGATGGGAAACCATAAATTCAGGGCAATTCATTAGATTTGAACTAACTCATGACAGAAGTTTTTATCATTTTTGGACTTATTTTGCTCAATGGCCTATTCTCAATGGCAGAGATTGCATTGGTATCTGCGCGTAAAGCCCGTTTAGAAGCACAAGCACTAAAAGGGGATTTAGATGCCGAAAAAGCCCTGGAACTAGCTAATCATCCGGATTCGTTTTTATCCACTGTTCAGATTGGGATTACTCTAATTGGAATTTTAACGGGTATCTATTCGGGAGATAGTTTTAAGAAGCCCTTGCAGGATTGGTTGGCAAATGTAGACTTGTTAAAACCCTATAGTAGTTCTCTTGCAACTGTTGTAATTTTAATAATCATAACCTATTTATCTTTAGTATTGGGTGAATTGGTTCCCAAGCGACTAGGACTTAGCAATCCGGAAGGAATCGCTAAGAAGGTAGCAGGGCCCATGCGTATTATTTCCTGGATCACGCATCCATTTGTATGGTTTCTGATGGGCTCTTCGAATTTAATAGTTCGTTTATTCAATGTTCAAACAAACGAAAATCAGGTTACAGAGGAAGAAATTAAAGCCATCATTAGTGAAGGAACAGAACATGGCGCTATTGATGAAGCCGAGCAAGAAATTATTGAAAGGGTATTTCACTTAGGGGATAGAAACATTACATCTCTAATGACGCATCGAAGTGATATCGTATGGATAGATATTAGTAAAACAGTTGCCCAAATCAAACTGATTATGAATGATGTGGTGCATTCGATTTATCCTGTTTGTGATGGAGAAGTAGATAGAATTGTGGGGGTAGTATCCATCAAAGACTTTATCATTTCTAACGAGAATATCCTGGTAAAAGATATTATGAAACCCGCCATGTATGTGCCTGAAAATAATACGGCCTATCAGGTATTGGAAAAGTTTAAACAATCAAAAATTCACCATTGTTTTATTGTGGATGAATATGGTACCGTACTTGGTATGATTACATTGAACGATATCCTGGAAGCAATTGTTGGGGATATTCCCCAACCAGAGGATGAATCGTTTGAAATAATAACCAGAGATGATGGTTCCTATTTAATTGATGCACAAATCCCCTTTTACGATTTTCTAGCTCACTTTGATAAAGCAGAATGGATGAAGGAAGGAGATCAGGAATTTGATACCCTTGCTGGATTTATTATTCATGAACTTGAGAAAATTCCGCATACCGGCGAAAAACTAGCCTGGAAGATTTTTGAATTCGAAGTTGTAGACATGGATAATCACCGTATCGATAAAGTTTTAGTTACCACAGATATTGAACCAAAGGAAAAGTAAGAAATAAAAACTGTTAACCCCGGCTTTCAAGCTGGGGCGCCAAACTTCTATGAGAAGCTTCTAAAATTCAAAACTGGTAGTTGTTTTAGGAAAGTCGAGCTTAAAACTTTTTTCTATTTCTTTTGATTTTACATGAAAAATATTACTCTGTAGATCTTTATAATCATATAATAAATTGCAGTTTATTTCTATTTTCTTAAACTGAGCAACTTTTGGAATATCTGCATAAATCCAAACACTTTCCATTTGAATTTCGTGCCCAATATAATTGATGGTAGCGGGTTGCCCATTGATCTTTAATTGGAGTTTTTGATTGATATAAGTACTGATCTGTTTATCCAGCAATACTTTGTCTTTTGGATTGGCAATATCCACTTTTGTAGTGCTGTATTTTTGCAAAGTCTGTTCTAAATCTGGGGTAAAAATTCGAATACTCACTTCTAATGAACTTTCTTTTGTATTATGATTAATATCTATAACAGAAACATAAAATGGATGCAAGATGGCTATGAATGCCATCGTAAGCCATTGAACCATACTATTTACCATTCAACATTATTTTTTTTACACTACAAATGTCATCATTAATTTGAAACTTCTCTATGAATGATTTTAGACTTTATTTAGAAACCGGCTTTCAGCACATCGCAAATTGGAGGGGGAATGCCTCCCTACTTCAGCAACTGGCCAGTATCCCAACTAGCGATCATATCCTTTTCTTAATTGCACTTACCATTCGATACCAATTTGCCGAATGGAAAAAGATTTTGATATTGGTTACCGCATTTACAATAGGGCATAGTATTACTCTTGCTTTAAGTGTGCTTCATGTTGTTTCTTATTCTGTAAGCTGGATCGAATTTTTGATCCCAGTAACTATTTTGATCACCGCTTTTAGTAATTTGTTCGTCAAAAAATTTGTATTCAAAACCAAATTTCCACCAATTTATTTTATGGCTTTGTTTTTTGGACTGATCCATGGCCTTGGATTTAGTAGTTATCTGAAAAGTATTTTGGGAAAAGATCAAAATATTGTTACACAGCTTCTGGCATTTAATATTGGCTTGGAGCTAGGCCAGATCTTAATTGTACTTATTATTTTAATTATATCATTTATATTAGTGTCACTGATTAAAATCAATAGAAGGGAATATTTATTATTTATCAGTGCTGCTGTATTTGCGCTTGCGTTAAATATGGCATTGGATAGGGTTCACAGTTTATAATTTCAAAACATACAGCTATGAGAAAATTAGGATTTATGGGTTTGATCTTGCTCATTGTTTGCAATTTGCAAGCACAAGACATTAAGAACAATCCAACCTCGAACCATGGAAACAAGTTCGAGCAATTAGGTACAATTCTACCTACCCCAAACGAATATAGAACTGCAAGTGGTGCCCCTGGTACCAAATACTGGCAGCAGAGAGTAGACTACAATATCAAATGCGAATTGGATGAACCAAATCTTACTTTGAAGGGTAGTGAAACAGTAACTTATTTCAATAACTCGCCAGATGTATTAACCTACTTGTGGTTGCAGTTAGATGAAAACGAACATAGCACAGTAAACAATGCTGGTTACCAAACTTCTTCTACTATGGGTAAACAATTATCTACCGGTCAAGTAGATAACTTACTAGATGCAAGTAAGGATAATGGCTATGGTGATATTATTACTAAATTAACAGATGTGTCAGGTAAGTCATTAAAATTCACCATCAACAAAACGATGATGCGTGTTGATCTGCCCGCGGCTTTAAAGCCAGGGCAAAAATTTGTATTCAATGTAGATTGGCATTACAAAATATCCAATAGAATGGTTTTGGGTGGTAGAGGTGGATACGAATTGTTTCCAGAAGATGGGAATGCTTTCTTTACGATGGCACAATGGTATCCACGCCTTTGCGTATACAGCGATTTTCAAGGATGGCAGAACCACCAGTTTACTGGCAGAGGAGAATTTGCTTTAACCTTTGGAAATTTCAATGTAGCCATGACAGTTCCTGCAGATCATACCATATTAAGCACTGGAGAAGGGTTGAATTATGCACAGGTATTATCACCTGCACAATTAGTTAGATGGAACCAGGCAAACACTGCAAAGGAACCTGTAGAAATTGTTACTTTAGATGAAGCTAAAAAAGCAGAAAAAAGTAAAAGCACATTGAAGAAAACCTGGATTTTCAAAGCAGATAATGTGCGGGATTTTGCATGGACCACCTCCCGTAAAATGATTTGGGATGCAATGCCTGCCTATGTAGAAGGAAAGAAAGTAATGTGTATGAGTGGTTATCCAAAAGAAGCTTATGGTTTATACCGTAAATTTTCTACTAAAGTGGTGGCACATACCATTAAATCTTATTCTAAATTCTCAATTCCTTACCCATATCCGGTAGCTCAAAGTATTGAAGCTGCAAATGGTATGGAATACCCAATGATTTGTTTCAATAACGGCCGTACTGAAAAAGATGGTTCTTATAGTGAATCAACTAAATTAAGTATGCTTGGTGTGATCATTCATGAAGTTGGACATAACTTCTTCCCAATGATTGTGAATAGTGATGAGCGTCAGTGGAGCTGGATGGACGAAGGTTTGAATTCTTTTGTTGAATACTTAACAGAGGAATTATATGATAATAAATATCCTTCGAGAGGTAAGGGAGCTGCATTTCAAATTGCAGATTATATGCGTCTACCAAAAGAACAGTTGGAGCCTATTATGACCAATAGTGAGAACATTGTTTTGTTTGGACCAAATGCGTATACCAAACCTGCCACTGGATTAAATATTTTGCGTGAAACTATTATGGGACGAGAATTATTCGACTATAGCTTTAAAGAATATGCACGTCGCTGGGCATTTAAACACCCTACACCTGCAGATTTATTCCGAACTATGGAAGATGCCAGTGCAGAAGATTTAGATTGGTTTTGGAGAGGTTGGTTCTATGGGATTGAACCATGCGATATAGCCATAGATTCTGTGAAGCATGGTGAGTACGATCCCAACTTAGCTGCAACGGCTATGACTATGGGTGGACGAGGTGGGGCTGCACCTTCACCCTCTAATGGGATGGTTTCTTTAGCCAAACCAATATTAACTCCGGATGATATTTCTAAACAAAGAAATAGAGCAGATAAAAATATTGTATTCTTAGTTGATGCAGATACCACCTTAAGAGATTTTTATTGGAGATATGCCAGAGGTTTAGAAGCTTATGATACTACTAAGTACAAAGTAACACCTCCTAATAATACTCCTGAATCATTGGATGATGCATCAAAAGCAAAATATGCAAATGTGCATTTATATGAAGTAAATTTCTCGAACAAAGGAGGATTAGTTATGCCTTTAATTGTTGAGTTTACTTTTGAGGACGGAACTAAACAAGTGGAGCGTATTCCAGCTCAGGTTTGGCGACTTAATGAAAATAAAGTAACCAAACTTTTTATCACAACTAAGAAGGCAACGGGCATTAAATTAGATCCTAATCGTGAAACAGCTGATATTGACGAGAACAATAATAGCTGGCCTAAATCAGAAACTTCTGAACCTAGTAAATTCGCAATCTTTAAAGCAAGAGCTGGGGCTGGTAGAGGTCAAAGTACCGGTATCAACCCAATGCAGAAAGCAATGGAAAACAAGAAATAAAAGATAGATTGAATATTATCTTGAAAAATAAAGTCACTTGATTCATTTCAAGTGGCTTTATTTTTTACCGGTAAAGCTTTATAAAATTGTTTAATATTATTTTGAGACATAAAATAAAAATAAAAGCAACTCATAAAGAGTTGCTTTTGGAAAACGCAAGCCGATAACAAACGATTGCCCCTAATCGCTGTATCTGCCACCTGCATTCACCCAGTCGGTAATTATTTTCATATCTGCCACACTTAATTTTCCACCCTGAGGCATAAAACTTGGTGTTCCATCTACGGTTCTTTGTTTTATGATTGCTTTATTGGCAATTACCAAACAGTCGTTACTCCAATCTTTTCCAGCACTAGCTCCAGCTCCTGAATGGCAACTCACACATTGGGTTTGAATTAATGTTTTTACAGCCGAAAAGAATGGTCCTGCTGCAATTTGTGTTACAGTTACTTTCGCAGATTGAGTACAACCGGCACCATCTTTCACTGATATGGTATGATCCCCTACAGTTACATTACTAAAATCACTTGATGTGCCAAAACTCCCACCATCAATACTATAGCTAAAACTGGTGCTTCCAGATGCAGATACCGAAACTTTTGCTCCGCTACAAGCATCTGCCACAGTTGCTGAGCCTGTTACCGTAATTGTTTTTCCTGCACATGGATCAGATACCGGTGGGGTAGTTGGCGAAGTGGGTGTATTGCCCCCTTTGCTACATGCATTCAATAAAATAAATATCGACATCAAGACAACACTGGCATTGATAAATAATTTAGCTTGTTTCATTTTCATCGTTTAGATAATGGTTATTGATGAAAACGAGTTATTTACTTTTTAGGTTGCCTGTATTGTACAGAAAAATTTAAACCGAAACTACTTAGTTGGATACTGCCCAAACCAACCCCTGTCATGGGTATTTTTGCATAAGGCTCAATGACACTTGTAATATTTTTTCCTATTGACCTTTCAATTCCGGCAGAAATATGTAATAATGCAAATAAATGCTGGTCGGTAGAATTATAATTATTGGTTCTATTATAATATTGATTGTTATATAAATATAAATAATTATAGTTCTCTTGTTTCATAAAATAAGAAGATACTCCTACACTGAGAAACGTATTGCCATTTTCGTTTCCTGTAAAATGGTAAGTAGCTATAATAGGAACATCCCACATTTTGCAGTATCCATCCACGGTTTCAATTTCATAATAACTTATCCAACTCCCTTTTGGTGCATGAAAATCTTGTCCTTTTAGTTTGTAATTTTTTTGAGTATATATGGCTCCCGTTTGTATCGATAAATGTTTATTAAATCGATATCCTAAAGTTCCTCCAATATTATAACCCACGTTAGAAGCGTAGCTGAATTTTACAGTACTGGCATCAAAACCTCCTATTAAACCAATAAAGAAACCTTTCCTGGTTTGAGGTTTCAGTGCAATGGGAATGTTTGCAATATTCTTGGTTTGAGGATTGTTTAATTTATCATTCACTTTTACATACTTGTTCAAGGTTAATGTATCATTTGAAGTAAATTGTTGAAGAGTTGATTTTTCATTTAATTCTTTGCAACAACTGATATTGTTAGTGTTCGCACTAGAGTTCATTTCAGGTTCATTGGCAGAACCCACTGTAACAAGTTTGGAATTTTTTATTTCGAAAAGATCGGTGTCACTTTTTGCATCGTCGATTTTATTTTTCTTTATGGCGAGATTGTTATTGTTGTTGATAGATTGTGTAAGAATTTTATTATTTATATCATTTGGTTTAACTTCTTCCGGAACGATTTTTTTTGTGATAGGTTTGGGCTGATTAATTTGTGTATTATTTTGTACCTGATTGTTATGTGTAGGCTTTGAGTTGAACCAATAGATTCCCAAACCTGCAACAAATAAGGTAGGCAAGAACCACCAGATAATTCCACCCCTTCTTTTTTTCTGTTGTGGCAGTTCTTTATCAAGTGTACGCTGCATCTTCTCCCAATTAGCGCTACTTGGAGCTTCTATAGCTTCAGCAGCAGCTTTGGATAGTTGATCCAGTTCCTTATCGTGGTCAAAACTATGCATATCGTTTATACTCTTTTTTGTATTTGATCAATTTCCTTAAATTTTGACGGGCTTTTGATAAATTTGATTTTGAAGCTCCCACACTAATTTTCAATTGTTCTGCAATTTCATCATGGCTATACCCCTCAATCACAAAAAGGTTGAAAACTGTTCTATAAACCGGTGATAATTGCCGGATAGATTCAATGATTTCTTGATAAGAAATTTTATCTAATCCACTTTCTTGAGAATCGATTTGAAAGTCTTTGTCGGGATGCACATCGTAACTTACCAGCTTTAATTGAGTTTTTCTCAAATGATCGATGCAGGTATTTACAACAATTCGTTTAAACCATCCCTTTAAAAGAGCTTCAGGATCACTTTGAAGATTGAAATTAAATTGCTGTATATTCTTGAAAAGCTTTACAAAAGATTCATTCACTAATTCTTCTGCTTCGTTCAAATTTGGAATATATCTGAAGCTTATTTTAAGTGCATAACCATGTAGCCATTGGTATAAATCCCTTTGGCTATTTCGATTGTTTTTACAACAACCTTTAATCAGGCTAGTTATTTCTGGTTTATCCTGGGGCAATGTTCTTAAATAACTGGTATGATGCAATTTATTTTCCAATGAAAGCTCTTCTCAAATTGCTATACGAGTATCTGTTTTATTTGGTTGCTTTAAAAATGCAATTTTACCCCGTTTTGCCGTCTCGAATGGTGATTTTCTTTTTGTTTTTATTCTTTTTTTCGAAATCTTCCACTTCTTTAGGTTTGCCCTTTGGCTTTTCCACGGGTTTTAGCTTAATCTCTTTAGTACTATCAGCCCCATCAAATACCGTAAGTATATTAGACATTTGCATGTCTTCTGTTTGAATCTCATCGAGTAAATAATTTTCAACCTTTATTACATTTCCATAAGCTGGGTTATAATATTTCCAAGTGCCATGTTTCAAAGAATGACCTTCATTTACAATAATAACCCGATCAATTTTATGGCCTTCTAGATATTTGGGATCTTGTACATCTATGGTATCAATCGGCTTTGCAGGATTCAATGCCCTCCAACTTTCTTCTCGCTCTAACCCCATCAAATTATAATATTGGCATTTTCCATTTTTATTTCCCCACCGAAAATTTTCTACAGCTAGTAAATCACCCATTAAATTATAACTATGCCAAATACCTTCCTTCCTGTCGTTCACGAAAGTTCCCTCTTCCTCATATCCTGGTGTGCCCCTTAAAGCATCTACATGTACTACCCAAATGCCTCTTTTGATACCCGTAATATCTGTGCAATTTAACGTGTCACCCTTTGAGCTGATTTTATAAGTTTTACATTGGCCCCAACTGCCAGAATAAATTAATAGGATTAGAGGTAGTAAAAACAAGCGCATTATGACTAAATTAGTCCTTCGAATTTACCATAAATTAAAATGTTCATGAGAAAATTAACGTTTGCATGTTTGTTTTTTTTAACAATTCATAGCATTGCCCAGGTTAAGTCAACAACTGCCACTGAAAGATTAAAAACAATTGATCAGAAAAAGGCACTTTTAAAAAGTTCCCTTGTAAATCAAATTGGGTTTAGAAATATAGGCCCCTCTGTGATGAGTGGAAGGGTAGTGGATATCGACGCAAATCCAGCAGATCCTACCGAATTCTATGTAGCCTATGCTTCAGGTGGGGTTTGGTATACCAATAACAACGGACAAAGTTTTACATCGATATTCGATTCTGAATCAACTTTAACTATTGGAGATATCGCAGTTAACTGGCAAGCCAAGATTATCTGGGTGGGTACAGGTGAAGTAAATAGTAGCCGTTCTTCCTATGCGGGAATGGGAATGTATAAATCTTCCGACAACGGTAAACACTGGGAATATGTAGGTCTGCCGGAAAGCCATCATATTGGTAAAATTCAATTGCATCCTACAGATGCAAATACTATTTGGGTTGCGGCATTAGGCCATTTATTTTCGTTTAATAAAGAGAGAGGTATTTATAAAACAAGCGACGGTGGAAAAACCTGGCAACAAACTTTAGCAGTCGACGATAAAACCGGTGCTATTGATATTGAAATAAACCCCAAGAACCCTAATGAATTGTTTGCGTCGATGTGGTATAGAACAAGAACTGCATCCAATTTTGAAGAAGGCGGAAAAACAAGTGGTATCTATAAAAGTGTTGATGGTGGTAATAACTGGTCGCTAATTTCTATAGAAGGAAGTGGGTTCCCTACGGGTGATGCAGTTGGACGTATCGGGTTAGCAATATCGCCCAAAAATCCAAATGTGGTTTATGCTGTTTTAGATAATCAAAGTCATCTTCCAGATACCGCTAAAAAAAATAATGACACCTCCAGATATACTATTCAGGATTTTAAAAATATATCTAAGGAGCAATTCTTAGCATTGGATGATCGAAAATTAGGAGCTTTTACCAGCTCTAGAAGAAATGGAATTCCATCTAAATACACAGCCACAATTTTAAAAGATCTCATAAAGACAGACAAATTAAAACCTAGTTGCATCTGGGATTATTTATTTGATGCAAATGCTGCCATGACTGAAACTCCCATCACTGGATGTGAAGTTTATCGAAGTGAGAATAGCGGACAGAATTGGAAAAAAGTAAATGACAATTCAATTCCGGGCTTTTTTTATAGTACATACGGATATTATTTCGGTAAAATATTTGTTAGTCCAACCAACGAGAACAAAGTATTCATTACAGGTTTAAATGTAATGATGAGTGTGGATGGTGGAAAATCTTTTCAAAATATTAGTAAAGAACATGTGCATTCCGACCATCATTCTATTTGGATAGATCCTGCAAAAGATAGCCATATCATTAATGGAAATGACGGCGGTTGTAATATCTCATATGATGATGGTGCACATTGGTTTAAAGCCAATACACCTGCAGTTGGCCAGTTCTATAATATTGCTGTAGATAATGCTAAACCATATAATGTATATGGAGGATTACAAGACAATGGTACTTGGTTTGGGTCTAGTACTACCAAAGAAAATTACAATTGGTATGCGTCAGGCGATAATCCATTTCAATCCATCAATGGCGGTGATGGTATGCAAGTTCAAATTGATCTGCGCGACAATAAAACCATTTACAGTGGTTCGCAATATGGATCTTATTCTCGTCAGAATTTAGTTTCTAAAGAAAATAAATATATCAAACCTTCTAATGACTTGGGAGAACCGCAATTTAGATTTAATTGGCAGTCGCCTATTTTATTAAGTAAACATAACCAGGATATTATTTACTACGGCTCTAATAAATTTCATAGGTCATTTAATAAAGGAGATAGTTTGCCTGCTATCAGTGAAGACCTAACTACAAATCCTATTCAAGGTGATGTTCCCTTTGGAACCCTTTCAACTATTAGCGAAAGCCCGTTGAAATTTGGATTGATCTATGTGGGTACTGATGATGGGAATGTGCAAATAAGCAGGGATGGTGGTTATAGTTGGAATCTAATCAGTAAAAAGTTGCCAAAGGGATTATATGTGAGTAGGGTAATTGCTAGTGCATATCAGGAAAGTCGTGTGTACGTTAGTTTAAATGGCTATAGAAATGATAATTTCCTTCCTTACCTTTATATGAGTGATGATTACGGGAATTCCTGGAAACAAATAGGAAAAACACTTCCGAATGAACCAATCAATGTAATCAAAGAAGACCATTTAGTGGATGGATTACTCTATGTGGGAACTGATGGGGGAGTTTATGTAAGTATTGATGCGGGAGAAAATTTTATGGCATGGAATAAAGGGCTACCTTATGCTGTACCCGTTCATGATATTGTTACACAAGCCCGCGAAAATGAAATAATTTTGGGCACTCATGGACGCAGTATTTATATTGGGAAATTAGATGATGTGCAAAGACTAATTAAGGATCCGGAATTTAAAAATAAGAAACTTGCCGAAATTGAAAAGTCGGATAAATAAAAAAATAGCCTCTGAAATTTTCGAGGGCACTGAAAAAGCCTCTGATTTTTGAATAGAAAAATTAAAAGCGATTAAGTTAAAAGAGATTTTAGCTTGATCGCTTTTTTTATTGGTAATTATTTAGTGTAGGATTTTGCTCAGTAATTCGGTGCTAAGTGGCT
>JANYEA010000083.1 GCA_025363385.1 Bacteroidota bacterium
TCTGACAATATTTATTTACCAGCTCTTCATGGATAAAGGAAAAATCTATTAACTCATTAATCTTCCTGAGCAGATTATTCTCTGGCACAATCATCGCATACAAAGAACTGTATTCACTTAGCTGAATTTTATTCTGTAAAAATAGCATTCGGCAATGTTTTCAATTACAACCACAAAATAAAAAAAAGGAGCAAAAACTTGCGTTTTTACTCCTTTTAATTTTAACTCCTTAACACTTTTTCAGTGCCCTCCCATTTGGGTGCTCTCTTTTTACTATAAGGTATGATTATTTACTAGGAGGGAAGTCTGCTAAAATTTTTGTAACAGCAGCTTTGATTTCTGAATCTGGGTTTTTCGACTGCTTGTCAATTTCCTTATTGCCAATTCCCTGCCAAACCATTTTAGTGGTCTTGGTATCTACCATTTCAATAGTTAAAGAACCGTCTTTATAATGATAGGTAGTTACTGAAGTGTTGCCCATGCCACTATAATATCCATATGGACGGTACAATCCCCCATAACCATAATAATTTGTGGAAGAGGTAACAGATTGCTTGTCCTTTAAAATAGTAATAGCATTGATGGTTAAATCGCCATTTGATTCTGTATATTTTAAACCCTTGGCTATCAGATTTTCTTTAATGGCATTCACAATTCTGTTTGCGTTTAACTGACTTACACTACCAGTTGTTTTTACACTATATATACTGAATGAATGATAGCTTGAAAAATTAGCAGCTCTATCAAAGTCATTAGTAACTCTAAGTGAAGAGCTACAAGAAATTGTAAATATAGATATTGTAAGTATGAATAGAAATTGACTGATTTTGCTCGTTTTCATAATAAAAGTAATTTTAGCAAAGTTAAATCAATTGAAACATTCTTTTATTGTATATATCACACTAACAAATTTATTGAGAGTGAGCCATTGTTTTTTTTCTCAGATTAGGCATAAAGTAGAAAAATACCCTAAAAGTATTATTCTTATCGTATTGGTATCCAGTCGATTTCTGTTGCATTACCTGCATATACCCCAAGTCATAACTTAAGTTCTTATTGATGCCCTGACGTATCCCCAAGAACAGCCTATTTTGTTCAAAAGTATTATAAACCACTTCTTTCCCAAATTGTATGGCAAGTTCATCTGATACAACAAGCGATGGGTATTTTTTATTTTTGAAAACAGGTATCGTAGCACTTAATAAATAACGGATGCGGTCGGTTATTTTATAATTTCCACTAAAGCTATCATTTACCATTTTTTGTTGCCATCGATTTTCGTTCCTGATTCTTTGCAGCAAACTTATTTTACCCATTTTAGAAATTGATTGAATTTGAATGTATATACGATCTTCCTTCGCAAAATTTTTCCATCCTGTGGAAATTGGTGCTAGCCACATTTTACCATAACCAGCAGCCAAAGTAACATTATCAGTAACCCAATAATTCACAGCAGCTCTCAAAAAATAAAAACTAGGGTCTTCTACAAAATTATTTCTGCGCATATGTGCGTCCGCAATAAATCCCCAATGAGTAGTGAGTCTTGTAGTGGAATTAAAACTAAACCATGCCTGGCTCTGAATATTTACTTCCTTCGATTTTGTTTGTGCAATAATGGGTTGAATCCCCAAAAATAGTATAGTTAGCAAACTACCCTTGAAGAGTATTTTTTTTATAAGATAAAACATATAAGTATTGTTTACGAAAATGAGATTACTGTTGAGTTATTATTACAACCCATTCAAGCAATCTTTATTATCTGCACTAAGATGCAAAAAATAGAATCAGTAGTTGTGCAGCAAGAATTCTTAAGATCATTGTGAGCGGATATACTGTGGCGTAAGAAGCTGATGGAATATCATTTCCAGCCACTTTTAGTGCAAACGCCAAGGCAGGAGGGTCGGTACAAGCACCTGCTAATAAGCCTGATATTTCAAAATAGGTTTTCTTTAAAAATTTCTTGGCGATGACTCCTACAATTAATAGCGGTATCATAGTAATGCAAACTCCCATTAGAATCCAGCGATATCCAGAACCATCACTAAAAGCTGTGGAAAGATTCTGACCACTGCTTAAGCCAACACTAGCTAAAAATAATGCAATACCCAATTCTCTGATCATTAAATTTGCACTATTGGTAGTGTAATTGTTGAGGTATAAAAAATTGCCAAATCTGCTTAGGAAAAGTGCTACAATCAATGGCCCGCCTGCCATCCCGATTTTAACGGCTACTGGCATATTTGGAATATTAAATGGGATACTGCCTAAGATGATTCCTAAAACGATTCCAATAAAAATAGGGCCTAAATCGGGCGACTCTAAGCGTTTTAAAGAATTTCCAACCGTATCTGTAAACTGATTTACACTCTCTTCTGTTCCTACTACTGTAATAGTATCACCTAATTGTAGAAAAATATTTCCATGAGCAACCATTTCAATACCAGCTCTTTTAATACGAGAAATGGTTAAGTTTTCATGTTGTAATTCTAAAATATTTCCTAGCCTTTTATGTGTAATTTCTTTTCTGGTAACAACAATGAAACGAGAAATTAAATTGCTGCTTGGTTCAACCCGAAGATTGATATCGGATTCTGTACCCACCAGTAATTTTACTTTTTCCATTAATTTTTTAGGAGCCACAAATTGCATGATATCGCCTTCCGTAAGAACAATATCTGGTGTAGGTGTTATTACCTCTCCACTATGTAGCATTCGTGAAATAATCACAGGTTCTTGTAGCATTTTAAAAATGCTTCTTAGTGGTTGCCCAATTAGTTGTTTGTTCTCTAATTTAATATGTACAGATAAAGGGCGGTTAGATTGAATAAAATTTAATTTTCTATGAAATTCTTTTTCTTTCTCAAGATCTATTCTCAACACTTTTCTTAAGATAACTAGGGAGAGTATAATTCCAAATACTGCAAATGGATAAGCTACTGCATATGCAAGAGTAATTACCCCATTGTCAGCACCTACAACATGTAAATCTTTTACTGCAGCTTGCGCTGCTGCAAGTCCTGGGGTATTTGTTACTGCTCCACTCATCACACCTGTTAAAACAGCAATATGCGTTCCGGAAGTATAGAAAAAAATGATTGTAATAAGTACACCAAGTAACACAACACTTGCCGCTAGTGCGTTATTGCCCAATGCAGTTTTCTTTAATGAAGCAAAGAAACCTGGCCCTACTTGCAATCCAATGGCATACACGAATATAATGAGTCCAAATTCTTTAATGAAGTGCTCTACTTCTTTGTTAATACTGATGCCGAAGTAGGAAAAAAATAATCCAATAAAAAGAATCCAGGTTATACCAAAAGAAATGCCAAATATTTTTAATTTTCCTAATGCAATTCCTAATGCAATTACTATGGCATAAATAATAGCAGATTGTGCAACAGATTGTTGCGTAAATAATGAAACAAACCAATTCATAATCAAATCATTTTAAGTCAAGCTAAAAAAAAGAACGAATACTGTGATTCGTTCTTTTTTACACACTAAATATGTTCAGGCTCAAGTTCCCAATGTTCTGGAGAACGCCACAAAGCACTAAGCAATAATTCGCGCATGAAATAGAATTCTTTTGGAAGTTTATCATACAGTTTGGCGAATAATTCTTCATGAGAAAGCAATTCTTGTTTCCAAGGCTCTCTATCTACTGTCATGATTTTTGCAAAGTCTTCCTTACTAAAATTTTCAATGCCTGTCCAGTCAATATCTTCATATCTTGGCATCCATCCAATTGGAGATTCTGCCGCACCTGCCCCTCCGTGTACTCTTTCTACAATCCATTTTAATACACGCATATTTTCTCCAAATCCAGGCCATAAAAATTTTCCATTTTCATCTTTTCTAAACCAGTTTACACTAAATATTCTAGGAGCATTTGGTAAATCTCTACCAAATTGTAGCCAATGATTTACATAGTCGCCCATATGGTAACCCATAAATGGTAACATCGCAAATGGATCACGGCGAACTTTGCCTATTTCACCAAATGCTGCTGCAGTGGTTTCGCTACCCATGGTTGCTGCGGTATATACCCCAAAGCTCCAGTTAAATGACTGACAAACCAATGGAACAGCTGTGCTTCTTCTTCCACCGAACACAAAGGCTGCAATTGGAACACCGTTTGGATGATTCCATTCAGCATCGATACAAGGGTTTTGATATGCTGGAGCAGTAAAACGGCTATTGGCATGTGCTGCTGGTTTGCCAGATGCAGAATCATAAGGTAAACCATGCCAATCGGTAAGACCTTCTGGAATTTCTTTGGTCATACCTTCCCACCATACATCGCCTTCTTGAGTGATGGCCACATTGGTAAATATGGTATTAGCTTTAATGCTTTCCATTGCATTTGGGTTGGTATGGTAATTGGTTCCTGGTGCAACTCCAAAATAACCCGCCTCTGGATTTATCGCATTTAAATGTCCATCCTCAGTTTTATGAATCCAGGCAATATCGTCACCTACTGTTGTTACTTTCCAATTGTCAACTCCTTTTGCAGGAATCATCATAGAAAAATTAGTTTTTCCACAGGCACTTGGAAATGCAGCCGCGATATATGTCTTCTGTTTTGAGGGTGATTCAACCCCAAGAATTAACATGTGTTCAGCTAGCCAGCCTTCTTCTTTGCCCATCACAGAAGCAATGCGTAATGCAAAACATTTTTTTCCCATCAAGGCATTGCCACCATAACCACTTCCGTATGAAATAATCAATCTTTCTTCAGGAAAATGAGAAATATATTTTGTGGTAGGATTGTTAGGCCATTTCACATCATGGCCAGGTGTTGTAATGGGGCAACCAACTGTATGAATACATTTCACATATGCATTTCTTTTCAAATATGGATATATGCTTTCACCCATTCTAGTCATGATATACATGTTAACCACAACATACTCTGAATCGGTTAACTGTACCCCATATCTTGAATAAGGCGATCCTACTGGTCCCATACAGAAAGGAATTACATAAAGCGTTCTTCCGTGCATGCTATCGTCCATTAAACCATTCAATACTTTTTTCATGGCATCAGGTTCCATCCAATTATTGGTGGGTCCCGCATTTTCTTTAACCCTGCTACAAATAAAAGTTTTGTCTTCCACTCTCGCTACATCACTTGGGTCAGAAAAACAAGCATAACTGTTTGGCCTTTTCTGCTGGTTGAGTTTTATAAAGGTTCCCTTTTTTACCAATAATTCGCATAATCCATCGTACTCTTGCTTCGAGCCGTCACACCAATGAATACTTTTAGCATCGCACTGATCAGCAATACCATTTACCCAATTTTTTAACTCTGGAATAATCCCTGGAACTTCGTTCAAATGTGGTTTTGTTTCTTTCGACATATGATGTATGATTTTTTATTGTAAAATCTATTTATTAAAATTGCTTTACAAATTTTCGAATAAATTATTAAGTGTAAAAATGACAAATGTTAGGTTTGTAGGTGTAAACCACTTTTTTTTATTATAATTAATTCAAAATTGTTAAAAAATTGATAGTTTCTACAATTTAATTCAAATTAATTTAATTTAAATACGTAATTTTTATTTATTTATTTCTTAATTAACCAAAACATTATCGAACTTAAGTCTATGAAGACATTTTTTGTTACAATTATATTTTTTTTCGTAGTTATTTGCTCAACCCAAGCTCAACTTAGGTTTGCATTACCTTTTGCCGATCATATGGTGTTGCAAAGAAATAAATCAGTTCCAGTTTGGGGCAGGGCAACGAAAAACGAAAAGATCACCATCCAGTTTAATCAATCAACTTTTCATACCCAAGCCGATGCCAATGGGAAATGGATTTTGAACATGCCTGCTATGAAAGAAGGCGGTCCCTATGAAATGAAACTGAGTGGAAATAATCAAATGATACTTTTAAAAGATATTATGCTGGGTGAGGTTTGGTTATGTTCTGGTCAGTCGAATATGGAATTTGTAATGCGTGATGCTTTTCATTTAAATGCTGCAACAAATGCTGTAAATCAAACCGACATCCGTCAGTTTACAGTACCCAATGAAGTGAGTTTACAGCCCCTAGATTCCATCACAAATGGGCAATGGGTATTAGCAAATCCTGAAACAATGTCCAATTTTACTGCAGTTGGATATTCTTTTGCGAAAGAAATTGCCAATCGTTTGCACTTAACCGTTGGATTAATTAAAGATGCTTGGGGAGGTTCTCAAATTGAAGGTTGGATTAGTAAAGATGCTATGTTGGAATCTGATATTTTTAATGATTACGCTATAAAATTTCCAAAAACATGGGAAGAGGCAGATGCTCAGTTATTAAAAAATTTGCAAGACAAACTTTCTGTCAAAAAACAGCAACTCCCCGTTACAGACTTAACTTATTTATTATCTAATGACTCTACTGTTTTTGAACAATGGCTTCCTTATGCACCTCCTAGCCAATGGGATTGGCAGGGCATCTGGGCTTTCAGAGGAGCGGGTTTTATGGAAAGAAATTTAACCATTAATACTAATGAAACTACAAAGCCATCCGTATTAAGTTTAGGTGAAAACGATGGCGTTTATCAGTTATATATCAATGGAAAACTAGTAAAAGAAGGGGTTGGAAAAAATTCAAGAGTATTTAATCTTCCAGCAAATACCTGGAAGGAGGGTAGAAATATTTTGTTGATTCACCAGGAAAAGCAAGTAGATCCTGCATGGTTCGGAAATGGATTTATTGGAGAACCCAATACTTTGTATTTAAAATTTGATGGGTTACCCGTTTCCTTGGCAGGAAATGGGTGGAAAATGATGCCTGATTTTAAAATGCCCTGGAATTATGTACATGCACAAAACAATGCAGGTGCTGTTATTTATAATGCCATGATACATCCTTTAATCCCTTTTGCCATTCAGGGAATATTATGGTATCAAGGTGAATCTAATGCAGATCGTGCTTTTGAATACCGTAAAAGTTTTCCATTATTAATTAACAGTTGGCGTAAGGAATGGAAAGAAGAACTTCCCTTTTATTTTGTTCAATTGTCGAGTTATGGGAAGTTTCAAAATAGCAATCAGGGTAGCGCCTGGGCAGAATTAAGAGAGGCGCAAAGTATGACGCTCAAATTACCCAAAACGGGAATGGCAGTTACTACTGATATCGGCAATCCTGATAATGTACATCCCAGAAATAAGGAAGATGTAGGGAAAAGACTTGCTGCAAATGCACTTGTAAACACTTATCAAATTCCAATGGAAGAGTTTTGTGGCCCTACTTTTCAGTCAGTAACATTTCAAAATGGCAAAGCCCTTTTGTTATTTAATAATATTGGGAAGGGATGGCAAGTAAAAGACCAATATGGATATATTAAGGGGTTTGAAGTTGCCGGTGCAAACCATCTTTTTTATTATGCCCAAGCAAGAATAGAGGGAAATAATTTGGTAGTCTGGAGCGATAAGGTGTTGGATCCGCAGGCTGTACATTATGGCTGGACAGATTCTCCAGTTGATGCTAATCTTTTTAATTTAGAAGGATTTCCAGCTTCTCCTTTTAGAACCGACCAATGGAAGGGTATTACAGAGGAGAATAAGTTTAAATAAGTTTTCATACGATAAATGATATGGATTTTTATCAGTATTATTATATCTCGAATATTTAATTAAACCTATTCACAAAAAAAATGGATCTGATGGCTTCTATTTTAATTTGCAGGAAGCTTTTTAGCGAATATTTTTTCTTTAGAGATGATTTTTTTGAGGATTGTTTCACATGAATTATCTTCATCAATTGGCGGATATTTCAATGAAGTAGTACCAAGATTGTATTTTTCCACTTTCCCGTTGATAAATTTATAGGTATGAATTTGATATCTATGGTGGGAAAAGTGCGCTTCTTTTTCTTGGGTATCCCAGATGCCAGATATTGATATAAGTTCTTGATCGTTTTTTGAAATCATATAATCAGTTAATTCCCCAACAGCTGTAAAAACCGTTGTTGCCTGTATACCAATATCTGAAATGTCTATTAAATAAGTAGTACTAAAAGAACCAGAGCCGCCATAACTTTTATCTAAACTAAAAAACAGGTTACCTTTTTGATCTAATTTTTTTCCTTGTCCTTTTGTGAATTGCCAATTCTGAAATGGGTAATCATTCACTTCTGTTTCGAATCTTTTTTTGTAGCGAATTTTTCCATCGGCTTTATTGGCAATGAGTAATGTAATAGATGCTTGTTCTGGCAGATACTCTTTTAATCCTGTACCATTTTTATTAAATGGTTGCATTTGTTCCGTGTATTTATCTCGTAAAATGATAATTGAAAATGATTCATCTTTAATGGATACAGTATTTATTATAGAATCAATTCTATATTGGTTACTGTTGATTCGAAAAGGTGAAATGTCTATGATTTGTGCTTCGCTTTGAAAAGTTACTAATACAAATACAGTAATAAAGAGGTGTTTGATATCTAGGGTCATTACAATAAATTTAGAACTGTGTTATCAAATCTATTAAATGTCTAAATAGTTAATATACCCTGAGCAGGGTATATTAAACAAAAGTTTCGCGTGTAAAAATCAGAACCATATGCCTAAAAAAATGCTATTTCCTGATATTTATCATGTTCCTCTGTAACAAACATCACAGTTGTGTATGGTTTGAGGGAAGAACTTTGTATAAAGTCTGAAATTCATTCTTTTCTATACAAATACAGTAAATTTATACTTTAAATCCAAGACATGTTTTCACATCACGAACATTTGAATGAACCAACAACTGAAGGCGAAAGCTATAGGGATCGGATTAATACAGTTGACGAAAACGGGAAACGGAACTGGGTTTTTGCCTATAAGCCACCCAATGGAAAATTTTATAATATAAGAACATGGCTTAGTATTTTATATTTTATCCTGTTTTTTGGTATGCCTTTTGTTTATGTGAACGACAGGCCTTTTTTCTTGCTGAATATACCACAGGCAAAATTTATTTTTTTTGGAAAAGTATTTTGGCCACAGGACTTTTTTATTCTGGGCTTAACAATGGTTACATTTGTTTTCTTTATTGTTTTGTTTACCGCTGCTTTTGGTAGGCTTTTCTGTGGTTGGGCATGCCCTCAAACCAACTTCATGGAAATGATGTTTCGAAAAGTTGAATTCTTTATTTTAGGAGATGCTCCTGCACAAAGACAGTTAAAAAATGCACCTTGGACAAGTAAAAAGATTTTTAAAGTGGGGCTTAAGCAATTGGCTTTCTATTTCCTCTCTTTCATTATAGCCAATACTTTTCTTGCATATATTATTGGGGTAAAAGAACTGGAGAAGATTATTACTGAGCCGGTAATTTCGCATATAGGGGGTTTATCTTCGATTTTAATATTTAGCGCAGTATTCTTTGCGGTATATAGTTTCTTTAGAGAACAAGCATGTATAGTAGTGTGCCCGTACGGTAGATTACAAAGTGTTTTGCTCGACAAAAATTCAATGATCGTTGCCTACGATTACAAACGTGGTGAACCTAGAGGAGTTGTTAAAAAAGGCGAAGAATTAACTACGAAAGGCGATTGTATTGATTGTCACCAATGCGTGAAAGTTTGCCCAACAGGTATTGATATTAGAAATGGACTTCAAATGGAATGCGTAGGTTGCACTGCATGTATTGATGCATGCGACAATATCATGGAGCGAATTAATAAACCGAAGGGTTTGATACGATATGCTTCTGAAAATAGTATTGCGAATAGTGAGCCATTGCATTTTACTACAAGGATGAAGTTGTATACGGGTTTACTAGCTATTGTATTAAGTGTTCTAACGTTATTGTTAATGACAAGAAAAGACATAGATCCAACAGTAATGCGCACACCCGGACAGTTGTACCAAGAAAGAGGCCCTGATAGCCTTTCTAATCTTTATAATGTGAAAGTGGCAAATAAGACCATGAAAATGATTCCTATGACCATTCGATTAGAGGGTAATATTGGTCGAATAGAATCTGTTGGTAAAGATTATGTGGAAGTAGCTCAAGAAGGACAAGGTTCAGGAACCTTCTTTGTGATTTTACCTAAGTCTGCTTTACATCAAAGAAAAACAACAATCACGCTTAGTTTCTGGCATGGGGATCAAAAGATTAGTGAAAGCAAAACCAACTTTTTGGGTCCAATAAAAGTGGCCGATTAATTGATTTTTTAATATTTTAAAAGAAGCCGTCTCGAAAATAATTGAGGCGGCTTCTTTTTATTTGTAAATTGAAGGTTAAAGTGTTCTGTTTTAAATATAACGATTGTATGAGTCAGATTAAAGGGAAAAAAGCCTTGATTACCGGCGGCGCTTCTGGAATAGGCAAATTGATGGGAAGAGAACTGTTGCAAAAAGGATTAGACATATTAGTTATCTGGGATTTAAATGAAGCTCTTCTAGAACAAACGGTAACAGAATTCAAGAAAGAAGGATATAAAGTTTTTTCCTGTGCATTAAATGTAATGGAAACGGCATCTGTAATTGAAAACGCAAAAAAAGTAAAAGAAGAAATTGGTATAATTGATTTACTGATTAATAATGCTGGAATCATTATTGGAAAATATTTTGTGGATCATACTCATGATGATATAGATAGAACGATGGGAGTGAATATTTCTGCATTGATGCATATAACATCAGAGTTTCTTCCCGGAATGATTAAAATGAATCAAGGACATATTATAAATATTGCTTCAGCTGCGGGCATGGTAAGCAACCCCAAAATGAGTGTATACGTGGCAAGTAAATTTTCGGTAGTAGGATGGAGTGATTCTTTATTACTTGAAATGAAAAATGCCAATACAAATGTTCAAGTAACTACAGTTACCCCTTTTTATATCAGTACCGGAATGTTTCATGGGGTTAAAAGTAATATTGTTCCTATTGTAAAACCGGAAATTGCAGTTAAGAAAATAATAAGAGGTTTGGAAAGGAATCGTCGCTTTGTAAGAATGCCCGGAATTATATATTGGGTGCCTTTATTTAAAGGAATATTGCCGGCTTTTTTATTTGATATCATTGTAGGCGAATGGTTTGGTATGTACCGATCTATGAATGATTTTAAAGGAAGGCAATAATTGTAATTAAGCTGCTAATATTTTCACAAAATCAAATCATTCGCTTTTGTGAAAACTACTGATGATAATTTCCACAGGCGAATTATTAGAAGGGGGAAGGCCTCTGAATAACCACAAATTCATGTGTATCGGCTCTGCGGATTGCGGTATATACAACGAAGGATTTTCGGGTTGAAAGGTTTTGCTAGAAATCAATAAATGGTTGTCTTTACTCCATCCATAAAGGCTTTCAAATAGAACAGAGCCAGAATGCCAGGTAAACTTTTGCCTTGTTCTTTTTTCGTCAAGAGAGATATCAAATGGATAAGATTGGTTGGTATATCCGTTTAATAACTGGGCAGGCCAAACAGTAAAATTTCCTGCTTTATTTATTTCAATACCCCATTTGGCATACTCAATATCAATTTCGTTAGTACCATCCGGTACCTTTGGAGAAGCAGGGTAATTGAATAGACCTAGCACGATATTCTTATCTAATTTATCAATAGGCCCATCTACGAACCACTCATAAGTGCCAAAACCCAATGATTCTGTGGTCCAAATTTCGGCACAGTCCCAACTTTTGATAATTGGATTATAAGTGATTTTAAGGTGAAGCCTTCCTATAGAATCTACATATGCATTGTTCGAGCTCCAACTGTTTGGCCCTGGTGTGGCTGTACCCGATTTTATATACCAGTTAAAATTTGAAAAACGAAGGGTCGGTATTGTGGAGTCTTTTATTTTCAAGGGTGCAAAATGGATACTTGTCTGATCGAAAATTTTCAAAACCTTCACTTCCTTTTTATTGATCGGAGTAAGTTCAAATAATAAAAGTGTAGGTAAAATATATAATTGAAAGAAGAATTTCATGAAAGGTTAGATTTAAAACAAATATATCCAGGTTCTTGTGATTAGTACTTTAGTTTAATGAATGCTATGGAAATATATAATATTTGTATATATTGTATATAGAGTGGTGCATTTATTTTCAAATAACTCATATATTATCATCTGCTATGAAACATTTTAGAATTTCAAATATTCATACTCCCTGTAGCAGTTACTTACATTTGATTCAACTGATATTGTTCTTGTTGTTTGGGGAAATGGTAATGGCAAAATCGCAAAGTAATCTTCCGGAAAGTTATATGCTTTGTGTGGGTATTAACAACTATACGAACTCAAGTGCTGGATTTGTAAATTTAAAAGATAGGGGCAAGTTATCTAACCTGCATGGTTGTTTAAATGATGTAGATACGGTTTCAAAAACATTTATTAAGTATTACCAATTTAAAAAAGAAAACATCACCAAACTACTTGATCAGCAAGCAAGCAAACAAGCCATTATCAATGAATTAAAAAAATCTGCCGAAAAATGTAAGCCCGGAGATGTGATGGTGTTTTTTTATTCTGGTCATGGCAGTTGTGAGCAAACAGATCAAATGAAAGTTGGGCTTCAAAAAACTTATGTAAATACATTGGTGCCAGCGGACATTCGAAATGAAGGAGCTACAGATTTGAATAATTTCGAATTAAATGAATTGTTTTTAGCCTTTACCAAAAAGAAAGTAAAGTTAACGGTAATTACAGACGCTTGCCATAGTGCTACCATTACAAGGGGGCAAAATTTGTTCGACCCTACCGAAGATGTAAGGGAAGTAGCAACCTCCTTTATTCCCTTTCATCCCTCAGCACTTCAGTTAAAAGCTTTAATACCTTTAACTGAACAAGGGGCCGTAACAATTGGAGCCTGTCAAGATTTTGAATTGGCGCAAGAGTTAACACTTAACAATGAAAAATATGGGGCACTAGCTATCAGTCTTTGTGAATCCATTGCAGAATTTAGTAAAGCTTCTATTGAAGAGCTTTTTAAGCGAACAGTCACCAAAATGAAATTTTACAAGAAAACGCAGGTACCCAATATGGAATTTGCAGTAAGCAGGCAGAATCTGAATTTGCCAGGCACTGCAAAAGGAGAAATTAGAAGAAGCAGTTTTGGGATAGAAAAATTAACAGCAACAAATGACACACTTGAAATTGCAGGAGGTTTTTTGGATGGAATTTTCAACAACGACCTTTTAGTGGACAATCAAACTAAGGATTCAATTCGAATTATTTCAATTGTTGGCCCGAATCGTGCTCAAGCAAAACTAATTAATCAATCCAATCATTTTAAAGGAACAGTACTTCAAAATATTCAGTTTGGTTTGCTAAAGGCTGCCAGTAACCCCAATCCTGTTTTAAAGATATTTTTGGGTGATTTTATCTCAGACTCTACCTACAATGATTTATTGGATCAGGTGAAAACCATTGTGGTAGATCTTTCATTGAATTGGGTTCGACCATCACTAAAAGAGATTCCTCAAGCTATTATATACTATAACAATAATGGTATTAATGGAACCTGGAAACTGAATGTGAACAGCACAGCTGAAGTGAAAAAATTTACTTCATTGCAAGTAAATGAAATACAACCCTTGCTGAAAGGTAAAAAAGCATTTATTCAAATACCTCCAGATCCTGAAATAAGAAAAAGCCTAAAACAAAAAATCGAATTAAGTAGAAATCGAAATATTAAGATTGTAAAATCTGCAGAAGAAGCAGATTATATTTTATCTGGAGAATTCAATAACAATGTTGTGAAACATGGCTGGATAAGTACACATTTACAAGCGGAAGACAGTTCCGACCTGCCAATTGTAACAGATTTTTTTAGTTTAAAAGAACCAGCAGATAGCTTATTAAATGATAGGATTGTAAAACTTTCAAAATTAGCCAATTGGTTTACTTTAGAAACGCCATCAGAAAGTAGTTTACATTATCCATTTACGGTAGTGATAAAAAAATCATCTGCTCAGGCTAATCAGAGTTCTTCAAAATTAGTAAGGACTAGTTTACAGGATACGCTATTATTAAATTTTGATCAGGATATTTTGAGTAAAGAAAAATGGAACGATTCCACTTTATTTATCTATATATTTTCTATCGATCCAAAGGGGAATATGCGATTAATATTTCCCAACAAAACAACTAGTGTATTTGCTTATCCCAGAATGCTGAAAGTGCCTTATTTAGCGCTGCTAAAACATACAACTCCAGGGATGTATCATTATTTTTTATTAGCTACTAAAGAAAGGATTAATAATACAGCTGTTTTTAATCAGCAGGGAGTTGTAACCCGTTCAGAAACAGCCTATGAAAATCCTTTAGAGGCATTAATTAATGATAGTGGTATGGAAAAAAGAGGGGAGATCAAAACATTTAATAACTGGCTGATAAAAAGAGTTGATGTTTTAACAGTTGAAAAATCATCTGCTATAAAATAAAGTGAGTATGAGAGCTTGCCTAATAATTATTATATTATTTGTTAGCATTTTTGAGAGCCCTGTGTTGGCTCAAATAAGTGAGATAGATAGTTTGAAGAAACTTGTATATGGCACTAAAATTGAAACGGAGAAAATTTCAATATTGCTCGATTTGCAAGATGTATATTCTAATAGAGGCATGATGCAAGAAGCATTATTGGTGGGTGATCAGGCATTACTAATGGCACAAAAAATAGCAAATTCTTCGCTCGAATCAAAAGTGAAATTGAATATTGGCTATACTTATATCAAGGCGAACCGTTTTAAACAAGGGTTTGGATATTATTTTAGTAATCTACAAGAAAACATTAAAAATCAATCAGATTCAGATTTAATTAAGACTTATTGGTTTATTGCGGATGCTTATAATTCATTCAAACCCGATTCTTCAGTTTATTATGCGAAGAATGGATTGTTTCTTGCCAATAAAATGAATTATGATAAGGGAAGAGAAATTATGCTTTGGCAATTAACGAATGCCTATAAATCGTTAAGTGATAATTCGAAATCCCTGGAATATGGTTTAGAATATCTAAAATTAATTGAAAAAAAAGCAGATGATAACAAAACCGCTTATGCCTTACTCAATATCGCACAGATTTATCATTTAAATCTTGATTATAAAAAAGCACTGGGTTATTATTTAGAGGTTGATAAATTGAGTAAAAAATTAAATGATCCTGAGATATCCAAACAAATATTGCTAGACTTTTCTGATATCTATGAGAAAATGGATAGCCTAAATAAGGCACTCATTTATGGACAGCAATCGTTAAAAAAAGCAGAAGAAAATAGAGATTCAGGCTATATAGGAACTAGTAATAATAATCTCGGAAATATTTATTTTAAACTAAGCGATTTTGGATTTGCTAAAAAAAGTTATTTACAAGCAATTCCATACCTGGAGAAGTCTTTATACAATTCATTTTTATGTGAATCCTATATTGGGCTTGCCAGAATTGCAGATATGAATAATGAATTGGAAGTTGCTATTCAGTTGGCTCATCAAACAAGTACAGTTGCTAAAAATTCTTCTATAAACGATAAATATCTTCTGGCTAATCAGCTACTCACCAATTATTATCAGAAATTAAATAGAATTGACAGTGCATTTTATTTTCAATCTTTGGTTATTCAAATCAAAGACTCTTTATTTAATACAGAAAAAGTAAAACAGTTACAGTTATTAAGTATTGAGGAGGATATCAGACAAAAAGAAATTGCAGAAAGAATATTGGTCGAAAAGGAAGAACGTCATCATAAATTGCAACTGTTGATGATTGGATTAGCCATTCCTGTTTTCTTTTTGGTGAGTTTATTTTTAAGTAGAAAGAAGGTACATTCCAAAGTGGTTGAATTTACAGGTATCGTGTCTGTGCTTCTCTTTTTTGAATATATCACACTCTGGATGCATCCGGCGGTATCTGATTTAACAAACCATTCGCCTGTCTTGGAAATCATCATTTTTGTAGCTGTGGCGGCTATTATTACACCAGCACACCATAAAATTCAGGAATGGATGGTACATCATTTAACGAAGCACCATCACAAGGATAAATTGCAAATTATTACCAAGAAGATAAAAGAAAAAAAGCCCAGTTAACTGGGCTTTTTTTCTTTTATTGAGGTTTGTTTCCTCCCGTTTTTAAGATATCCTTTGAAGAATCTACTGTTTGTTTTAGGCTGTCTATAACTGGAGCTGCCATTTTCACAGTATCTTTAACTTCCATTTTTTCAGCAGCTTTTTCTTGACCACCGCCACAACTGTTCAGGACAATAACAATACAAAGCATTAAGCTAGCAAAAGAAATAACTTTTACTAATTGTTTGATTCCAATTTGTTTTTTCATTGTGTTAAATTTTGGGTTTAAAGGTTTTCTAAATATAATTAAATAAATGTGAAAATTATATACTAAATTAAAATATGTTTTTTGGTAACCATTGATTTCGAATAATTGTCATTAAACCTTTATTTCAATCGCTAATGAACTTTTTTTTCAAAATAATTACAGGGAAAAGCCTACAACTTAAGTCACGATTTTTTTTGGGGGCTATCTTTCTTTTAGTTACTGCTTTTTGTACAAATGCACAAGCGCCCGATTTGGTGATTCAGAAAGGTCATACAAGAGGCATTACAAAGATAAATTTTAACAATGAGGGTACACGAATCATAACGCTTGGCAATGATTTGGCAACCAAGGTTTGGGATCCATTCAATGGAAGATTAATTTCGGATTTGCAGAGTGCTACTGGAAAAAATGGTTCTGCTTATTATTCGCCTGATAATAGGTTTGTATTAACAAAGTCTGCTGATAATAGTTTCTATCTTAAATACAATTTTAATTTTTCGGATCCTATTTCTGGGAAATTATTTTATTCTATAAAAGTTAATCGGGATGAAGATTTCTGCATTAGCCCTAAGGGTAAATATTTTGCCACAAAATCCGATGATATGGGTAATAAATTTAAAATCTTTGATTCCTATACTGGAAAATTAATTAAATCTGTTAAAGCTTATAGTAACAATGATTGGCCTCCGGTTTCTATCAATTTCACAACCGATAGTACACTCATAGTTGGATGTTTAAAATTTTTTCCGAAAGATGATAATGGGAAACTATTTTATACAATATATAATTTATTAGCAAATAAAGTAATTTCTACTTTTGATGATTATCAAGGTGGAAACGATCTTGTATTTAGTAATACAGGCAGGTATATGGTTTCTCAAAGAGGGACATCTCCAGCAGGAGATTCCCGGATATTTGATTTAAAAGAAAACAAAATTATCTGGAAAAAGAATTTCAATTTAATGAATATCGTTTTTAGCCCGGATGATCGAAATTTCATTGCTACTTGTTTAGATGTTAGTGGCGATATTCATAAAAGTCTCAATCCTACAGTTACCATAGAATTTTCTACTGAAGACAGCTCTAAGTATTTTATTATTCCTTTTATAAATTCAAAACATAATCACAATATTGATTATAAAAAAGTAGCATTTCATTGTTATAGCCCCCAAGGCAATTTTATTGCATATGGATTGAAATATGAGGACAAAAACGATGTCTCAGACCATGTTGTACGTGTAGGCATTTATAATAGAAAATATGAATTAGTATCGGTCTGTCCAACAATTAATAGACCAATTACTGCACTGGCATTTAGCAATGATGAAAACTATATTGTGGCAGGGTACGATGATGGTTCTTTTATTACCTGGGATATTAGAGAGCGCGAAGGTAAAAAAGTGGCAGAAACGGAACTGATTTTCGATCCAATTAATGAGGTGCACTATGATATAAAATCGAAGCGTTTATTTTACTTAACCGATGATTTCTTTTACAAAATAGAAGAACAAAATTTTTCATCTAAAAAGTACGCCGATTTTGGTCATTTTTCTACCAGTAATTTTAAAATTCTGGAAAACTATAGTTTTCTTTATTTACAAAAAGATTATCCGCCATCTACAGAACTGGTGATAATAAACAATGATAGCATGTCTTTTGTAGATTATATTAGTACCAACTTGGATATTAAAGAAATGGAACTCGATAAAACGACCCATTCAAAGTTGTCATTAACAAGTAAGCCATTACTAAATGCCAAGGGTGAACCAATTTTTATTTTGGATCATTCCATGCAAAAAAAACAATTTGATTCCATTCAGGTTTTATCAATCATTAAACCAAAAAATACAAAAAGTTTCTTACTGAACAGCAGTAAATCATTAAATGAATTATTTAATTTCTCCTATAATAAGCAGGATGGATATTACGTAAATTTAAGGATAGATAATGGTGTATTTCTTGTGGATGATAAATCCTTTCAATATGACAAGATTGAAAAAAGAAATGAAAATGTATCAAAAAACCGAATTAGTAATAATGGGAAATATTTCTTTTCAAATGATAGCAATGGATCAAAAAGTGTGTCTTCCAACAACTGGGGAGATAGTTCCTTTTTTTATTGTTATGAAATAAAATCAGGAAAATTAGTTTTTCAATTTTTAAATGATGACCCATCCTGTAAAGATGTATTAGGAATTGAAAACCCAGTATTCAGTCCTGACAACACTACTTTTTGCATTTTTAATAAAATCATTAATACAATCTATTTGCATGAAACAAGAGGTGGAAAAAGAGTTCAATCTCTGGAAGGGCACGCATCTTCTATAAAGGGAGTAACGTATAGTGATGATAGCAAATTTTTATATAGTTGGTCTGAAGACGGGACTTGTAAAAAATGGAACTTAAAAACCGGAGCTCTGATATATACTTTAATTCAGTTTAAAGACCACGATTTCGCCTATATTTTACCTAATGGGTATTATTATATTTCTTCAAGATCTGATACAAAGTATTTGAATTTCAGGTGGGATGATAAACTGTATAGCTTTGGACAGTTTGATCTGATGTTTAACAGACCCGACAAAGTATTGAAGGCTCTGGGAAATAAGGATAGTTCTTTAGTAAATCTGTATCATAAAGCATGGTTGGAACGAATTAAGAAAACCGGGTTCAATGAGTCTGATTTCGAATATACGAAACAACTGCAGATACCTACTACCACATTAAAACTTGATTCAATTTCTACGTTTACAAAAGATAAAAACTTTCAATTAACTTTTAGTTTACGGGATAGCTTATTTTTTCTAAATGGATATACTGTTTATATCAATGATGTGCCCATTAATGGCATCAATGGCACTAAGATTGTACAAAAAACAAATTCAATTTCAATAGTTAAAAAATTGGAATTAAGTGAAGGATTAAATAAAATTGAAGTGAGTTGTATTAATGTGAAAGGGGTGGAGAGTAGAAAAGAAGCTTTATATGTGAATTATAAACCAGGAATCGAATCTACACCTAAAGTTTATTTTATTGGAATAGGGATTAATCAGTATAATAATAACCCTTCTTTTAAAGACCTCAATTATTGTGTAAAAGATATCAAGGATCTTACTACTGAATTTTCGAAAAAATTCAAAGATATTAGTATTGATACTTTACTTAATGAAAATGCAACCAAAGAAAACATTCTAGCATTAAAGCAAAAATTAATGCAAACTAGAATTGAGGACAAAGTAATCATCAGTTTTAGCGGCCATGGAATGGTGGATAATACAAACAATGAATTTTATTTTGTTACAGGCAAAACAAACGCATCAGACCCATCAAAAGAGGGAGTTTCCTATTCTGATTTAGAAGAATTGTTAGACAGTATTCCTGCAAGAAAAAAGTTGATGTTATTAGACGCCTGCCATAGCGGCGAATCTGAAGAGGGAGTTATGTCAAATGAAACGATTGGTAAGGAAGGTAGTAGGGGAAATAGTACAGATGATTTGAATAAAGATAATAATAGTGGTGTTCAATTGATAGATATTTTGCAAGATATGCCACAGAATCAGGCAACTGCCACAAGTGTTTTTAAATTAATGAAAGAGGCTTTTGTAGATATCAGGCGTAATAATGGCGCCTATGTAATTTCTGCTTCGCAAAGTAATGAAAGTGCTTTAGAGAATAGTCAGGTAAGTAATGGAGTGTTTACCCATGCCATTTTAGATATTATGCAACAGAGCAAAACCATTACAGTAAATGAATTGAATATTCTTGCCAATAAAAAAGTGATTGAATTAACCCAAGGGAATCAAAATACTGCAAATCGACAAGAACTTTCAGACTTTAATTGGCTACTTTGGTAATTTAATTTTAAATATTCTTTTCTATTTATCATCCTAGTCATTAAATTCAATTTGACTTTAAATTAAATTGTCGGAAGATATTTTCCTTTAAAAATGGTTTAATTTGTATATATAAACTTCATTGTAAAGCCAGATCATTTGCATAAAGTAATCCATATCATTATATTTTTTTTTCTACTATTTTATGGTAATACTTTAAATGGACAATGCCTTATTCCAACTGGCCCACCACCCTCCAATTTGTCATTTAATACAGCTTCTGATGGAAATGGCAAAACGATTGCTCCCGGTTTAGCAGATAAAAAATGGCAGTTTTCGATGGATAGTATGCATGGTTTATATCAGCCAGCAATTGTGATGACCAACCTTCCGCCAGATTATTATAAAAGTCCATGGATCGATTGTAATTGGATTTCTATTAATGCACAGGGTAGTCATTCGTATGATCGTAATATTTTCTTTAAAATGGATTTTGAATTGCCTTGTTTTAATAGTTGTGGTAGAAGTTATGACAGCTCCAATACATTTTGTTTGAACTTAGATGTGTTCGCAGATAATTCCATTTTTGAAATATATGTGAATGGCGTACCGCAAAGCAATCATTTGGAGAATCTGATACCGAAACAAGATCCATTTCATTATGCGGGTGCCATAAAAACAGCAATGGTCTCATTTTCGCTCTGTCAAAATTGGAAATCAGGAACCAATAGTATCATTATTCAAGTGGTTTCAAGTGCACCTGCTACTGGTTTTCTTGCACAGGCATCTACCATTTTTCAAAATAATAACAATCAATATGTAGATAGTAGTATTTGTGAAGGAACACAATATCTATTTGGGGCACAGGTTTTAAAAAATACAGGAGTTTATACTAATACCTATCATTTATCTGCAAGTTGTGATTCCATTGTTACATTGAACCTTCATATGTTACCAATTAAGACAATTGCTTTTCAAAAAACAATCTGCGAAGGCAGTTCATTTCTCGGATATAGTAAAACGGGTTTGTATGTTGATACATTCCATTCAATTTCAGGCTGTGATAGTATTCGAACATTAGATCTTCTGGTGCTTAAAAAGCCAATCCCAGATTTTGGAGTTGTTACAAGTATTTGTATAGGAGATTCTTTATTGCTACATCCAGGTATATTTAATAGCTACCTATGGCAGGATGGGAATATTCAACAATCTTATATTGCAAGAAGTCCGGGAAAATATACAGTTACAGTTACCAATTCCTGTGGAACCAGTTCTGATTCAATTATTATATCCCAAAAAAACTGTAATATTTATTTCCCAAATGCATTCTCTCCTAATAACGACGGACTTAACGATAACTTCAAAGTCTTGTCTGAATATGTGTTTGAAAAGTATAAGTTGGTTATTTATAATCGTTGGGGAGAAATAGTTTTCGAAACTACAAAACCAAGTGATGGGTGGGATGGTAAATTAAAAGGAATCTTGCAGGATACACAAAATTTCGTTTGGATTTGTAATTATACAAGAGCAGGAATTAGTTCAGAATTTAATGGCACTGTATTATTACTTAAATAAATGAACTGTATACTTAAGGGCTATTGTATTCTACCTGTATGGGGATTATGAAAAAAAGATTAAAATATGTCATTATTTCAGTAATTATTGTTTTTTGAAATAATTAACAATAATAGGATTAGGTATTTAATTCTCGAAGATAAAATAAAGGCTTTGTAATGACTAATATATTTAGTATTTTGTGTCTAAATAATTTAGTTATGTTTAAGGGAATAAACGCCATAGAGTTTTCGAAAAGGTTTCAGACCAAC
>JANYEA010000085.1 GCA_025363385.1 Bacteroidota bacterium
CGCAGCTTTAGTTAAGAAAGCAGTGGCATAATTTAATACTACATTTTTAAAAAGATCTCTTAACCGAGATCTTTTTTTTTGTGTCAAATGATCTGGATAGTCATAAGAATCGTGAAAATAAATTAAAGTATTTGAATTTATTGTTATACTATTATGTTCTAATCCCACAATTGAAATTGTTCGTTCTAAAGTAAGAACAGTAATTAAGCGCCATTCTGTTATTCAGTTAACACTAAAATTTTAATGGCTTGATGAAATTTTTACCCATTCACAAAGAATATGATTCAGATATTGACCCTGTTCAAACAGGAGGTGATCAACTATTGAAATTTGCAAAACATTTTGCATTGGGATTGGAGTTTCCTAAAAATTCTGATGCAGCATTTATTCAGAACGAAAAAACGGAATTATTTGAAAATATTTTCAATTTTTTACCCGTTCCTTTAATTATTACCCGAAAAAGTACGGGAACTATTATTTTAATCAGTGCTGGAGTAGAAACCATTTTACAAACCAAGAAAGCAGAGCTCATTGGTAAAAACTTTTCTGAGATCATTGAAAATAAAGAGGTATTTGATCAAATTTCATCTCAACTGGAAAGTCATGGAAAAATCATCAACAACGAAATTAGAATTCAAAATATTTATGGAGAAAGTATTTCATGTTTGATTTCAATTGAAACAATCATAGCTAACGGAGAAAGTTTATACTTAAATGCCCTGACCAATATTTCAGAAAGGAAAATATTAGAAGTTGCCATACAAAATTCTGAAGATAATCTGAGAACAGTATTTGAAAATACAGAAGTGGGTTATATATTATTCAACCAATTTCAAAATATCATTTCCTTTAATAAACCGGCTTCTATATTTGCAATCAAAGAATTTAATAAAGAAATCAATGTAGGCACCAATTTCTCTACTTATTTTCCGGAAATAATGCGAGATTATCTTACAAATATCATCGCCCCTGTATTGAACGGAGAAACTACTTCTTTTGAAAGATTTATATTACATAATAGTGAACACCATTGGTATTATGTAAAATTTTCACCTGTATTTAATAAAGACCAACTTGTTGCTGGTTTTATTATGTCGATGGAAAATATAACAGAGCGAAAGAAAAATGAGATAGAATTAAACAAATCGTTGAACCTAGTAACAGAACAAAATAAAAGGCTACTCAATTTTTCTTATATCGTTTCTCATAATCTTCGATCTCATGCCAGCAATATGATTTCAATATTGAACTTTTTAGAAAAAGAAAAATCAGAAACAGAAAAAGCCGGACTAATGATCCATTTAAAAAAAGTATCACAACTTTTAAATGAAACATTATTCAATTTAAATGAGGTTGTTTCTATCCAGAAAAATCTTAACACCACACTTGAAAAATTAAATATTTTTGAATACATCAATCAAGCAATAGCCATTTTACATAAAGAAATCGCTGCTAAAAAAGTAGTTGTAAATAATAATGTTCCTTTAGATATTGACCTAAATTATAATCCTGCATATTTAGAAAGTATTCTTTTAAACTTCTTATCAAATGCTATCAAATATGCTTCACCAAATAGGTTGCCTATTATTAATTTTACTTCAGTAAAAAATAATAATACAATTGAACTAACCATATCAGATAATGGCATGGGAATTGATATGAATAAATATCACGATAGGTTATTTGGTATGTATAAAACCTTTCATGGTAATAAGGATGCCAAGGGTATTGGCTTATTTATCACTAAGAATCAGATTGACGCTATGGGGAGTAAGATTGAAGTAATCAGCGAAATCAATGTGGGAACATCATTTAAAATAACTTTTGTATAACCCAAGTAATTATTAATTTTCAATCCATTTCTGATTTTCCCATGCTTCGATGATGCCAAAATAAAAACATATGAAAGAAAACGAAAAAATTTGCATTATTGACGACGATGAGATCTATATATTTTTAATGAAAAAGTCTTTATCTGCCATGGGAATCAATAATGAAGTTATTTCATTTTTAAATGGTGCCGATGCCTTAGAAGAACTAATACAAATTAAAAGCGACCAAGGTGAATTGCCTGGAATTATTTTACTCGACATCAATATGCCAATCATGGATGGATGGGAATTCTTAACTGAGTTCAGAAAGGTAAACACGAATAATTATAAAAAAATACCCATTTATATCGTTAGCTCTTCTATTGCTAATGAAGATTTTGAAAAATCAAAAACCTACCCTGAAATTTTAGACTATTTAAGTAAACCTGTAGAATTAGAAACATTAGAATCTATTTTGCGTGATTAATTAAAGTACGGTTAGTTGCATTAACTTATCGGGATTAAAAACTTGAATTTGCTGATGTTCAACCCCAAAAATTGTGGCAAGTTTCAACAAGTTTTTTAATTCAATACCAGTAATTCCATTTTCGATATTACTTAAATTAGATATACTCATACCTAACTCATTGGCCACATATTTAAGTGGAAGCCCTTTCATCCCCCGAATGGATTTAATGTTTTTACCTAATTGCAATCTTTCTGATTTTCTTTGATGGTACAGCATAAATGATTGTTTTGTGATACAATAATACTCAGCTGTTTCAAAAAAATAGCATTTTAAACACCCAATTTAAACCGCTAAAACACTCCGTTAATTTATTTCAGTAACATCTGATTTTTTTACCAGTGTAATGGGGCTAAAAATATATAATAGGCCAGTTTTCAATTCCAAACATTCAATTCTTTTTCTACGAACCTTGCCCCTTCTAAAGATCTTGCCCTTCTCTGTTTGAAATAAATCGCCTTCTTTTAAATTTTCTACTGTACTGTGCCCCACTTTTTTGATAGCATCATAAGAACGTAATACTAATAATAATGAGGTTTCTCCATTTGCAGTTGCTGCTGGATTTTTAATAGATTTTTGTAAAGCTTTTTCAACATCTGAAGGAAATATTTTTAATTGAACAAAAACAATTAAAAGTTGGCTATAACTATATTTCCATTCCTTTCCATGTGCATCCACTGTATTCCGATACTGCTCATAGGTAAGCAAATGTGCTAACTCGTGTAATAAAGTAATCAGGAATTCGAACTTATTTAAATTGCCATTGATACTTATGCGATGATTCCCACCCCAACCTGCATGCCGGTAATCTCCTAATACCGACTTTCTTTGTTTGCTTACGGTTAAATGAACTTTGTATTGATGGAGGTATGAAACCACAGGCTCAAAACTACCTTTTGGCAAGTATGCTGCCAAAGCCTGCATCGGATGCTCAGTTACTGCCATCTTTCTTTACTGGGTTTCCTTTTAAAGCAATTCGAACGTCTAGCCAGGTATATAAAATGTACAGTCCCATACTAATAAATAGCCCATTTACATTTCTTAGCTCGCCAGCATTGTATAAATAAATAAATGCTGCTGTTCCCAAAACAAACAGTTTTAAAACTGTTGAACCCATTACGCCCCTCACCATTGCATGAGAATTGGTCTGTGCCATCACTTTTAAGTGTTGTATGGCATTATAAATGCTTATTAAAAAAAGCAAACAATTTGCACCTGCAATTACCCATGGGTCGGCATTCCAACTTTTAAGAACTGAACCTAAAAGCACAGACATAAAATTAACCATTACAAAAACCAGGACCAACGGTAAAAAAATTCCCCTTTTCTCCAGCATTATTTTTTATTTGATGTATCCCTGATGAGTTTAAATAAGGTTGCCATTAATACCAATAAAGGTAATAGCCAAACCAGTAAAGACATGTGCCAGTCTATTTTTTTATCTATCCACCCCCCTATGAACATAGCCAACCCTAAACTTATCAGTAATTGCGTAGCAAGTCCTGCATATTGCCAGAGCAATTGGTTGCTTTCGTTTTTATTCACTTTTATTCGTTTGAAATAGCTGTTTTAGGCGCTTCCAAAATAACGGTATCCCTTATCGTAGGGGTAGTTCCATTCAAAACCTTCTTAATACTTTCTAGATACTGATCCTTATAACGAATACTCTGTTCCAAAGAATCGGTCCTTATTTTTAATACCTGAAGAGCTGTTCTACTTTCCCTAGTTCCGTAACCTGGAATGTAAAACTTTAGAGGTGTAAAAGCTATTAACGCTATGGTTAATCCAACCAATAACACAAAACTCACACTCAATCCAATATAAACGCTTAAACGAGTAAGTTTAAAGGTTACTACCTCCTCATAGGTGTCATCATTCATAATTACCAGGCGGTAACTATTCCTTAATCTCCTTAGCGTATCGTTATATTCCAGTTTGGCCATATTGTTAAATCAGACTAAAGGTAAGATTGTATCAGCTTTTAGCCATCTAGAAATAAGAAATAACTGTATTTTTAAGTAAGTTTTTAAAAATCTCGTTCTGATAGCATGGCAAAGTATAGGTATTTTATATTTCTAATTGTTTTTTCTACATCATTCCTACCCTATTTTAAAGGTATTGCACAGCCATACAGTTCTATTGAATTGATAAAACCCAAACCATATACCGACCGACCGCTTGTGGCAGAAATGACCGGCTCTCGGAAATTTAAAGCACCGAAAAGATTTTATCAAAATGTGGTTACACATTACAATTACTATTTTAATGCTAACAATAAAATAAATGAGATTCTTGAAAAAGCAAAAAGCAATTTTCAGGAAGACTATACAGAATTACTTCCCTTCTATAATTATACGATGGAAGGTATTTCAAAAAATACAGTACAACTTGATTCGGTCATTTATAAATGTACTGCTGGTATTTTATTGCACGATCTAAGAACAGATTGGGTTGATGATCTGTACCTTTTAATGGGACAGGCATATCTCTACAAGCAATACTATGATTCAGCTGCCACGGTTTTCCAATATGTTAATTATTCTTTTGCTCCTAAAGATGATGGATACGATTTGCCAATTGGTAGTAATGCCAGTAATCAAAAGGGAACTTTTTCTGTATCTACTGTGGAATCTAAAAATCTCTGGAAAAAACTAACAACTAACCCACCAGGTAGAAATGAAAGTTTTCTTTGGAGAATCAGAACTTATCTTGAGCAAAACAAAGTTTCTGAAGCAGGTGCATTAATTGAAATCCTGCGTATAGATCCTAATTTTCCTATTCGGCTGCAGCCACATCTTCATGAAATGATCGCCTATAAATTTTATAAAGAAAACTCACCAGATAGTGCGGCAGTTCATCTTTTTAAAGCAATGGACAGGGCAACCAATAAGGGCGAAAAAGCCCGTTGGGAGTATTTGATGGGGCAATTATATACAAGTGTAGGAAAAGATAGTTTAGCAGTACTTCATTTTAAAAATGCCATAAAAACTACAGTTGATCCAACATTAGAAGTGTATGCACACCTTGCTATTAGTTCATTAGAATCTGTACATAAAAAAGATGCTGTTCAACAGAACTTAGAGGAATTAAAAAAAATGGGGAAAAGACCTTTATATGAAGAATATAAAGACATCATTTTTTATGCAGCAGCCAAATTAGAATTAAAACAAAATCATACTGATCAGGCACAGGAATATTTATTAAAGAGTATCAAATTCAACCAAAACAATTCATCGCAAAGACAAGAAAGTTTTCTTTTATTAGCTGATTTAAATTATGTTAGAAAACACTATCAGGATGCCTATCGTTTTTATGATAGTTTAGATAACGGACTCCTTAAAGAAGCAGCTCAATTACGCGTAAATACCAGAAAGCCCGCACTCAAAATCATCAACGATAATTTAACGATCATTTATACGGAAGATAGCTTACAAAAAATTGCTTTAATGCCAATTGCTGAGAGAACTGCTTTTTTAAATACTAAATTAAAACAGTTAAGAAAAGAGGCTGGCATAAAAGAGCTGGAAAATTCAGAAACATCATATGGCAATCCTAACTCTCAAGCAATTTTAGCTCAAAACAATACGCTGTTTGGCGGGGTTGGGTCTGACTTTTATTTCCAGAATGCGGCCTTAAAAACAAGAGGTCTCACAGAGTTTAAAGCAAAATGGGGCAATCGCCCCAATGTTGATAATTGGAGAAGGCAGTCTGCTGTGGAAAAATCTTTTACAAAATCCAATCAGGTTACCAAAACAATGACTCAAAATACGGGAGATGCACCCAATCCCAAAACAAAAGAATTAAGCATTGAAGCACTAAGTGAAGATCTTCCCTCAACAAATGAAAAAATGTCGGCATCCTATTTTAAAGTATTGACTGCTTTAATTGGAAATGGAAATACGTTTCAAAATGACCTGTATGATTATCCAAGTGCCATCGATGACTATAAAACCATTGTAACAAGGTTTACCAATATCAATGAAACTGAAAAATCGTATTTTAATTTAGCTATTTGTTACGACCGAAATGAACAACCCATTCAGGCAGATTCAATCAGGAATTTAATGAAGTTGAGTTTCCCCAATGGAAATTATACCAGGCTTACAAAACAAAAAACAAAAGAAATCAAGAACGATCCTGCAACTGATACTTATAAAGAGATTTATGATTTATTTCTTGCAGGTGATTTTAATAAGGCAATTGAATCAAAACAGAAAGCCGATAAACTTTATGGCACTTCTTATTGGACTCCGCAGCAACTTTATATAGAAGCCATCTATTACATTAAAAATCGGGAAGATAGTATTGGCAACAAAAGACTCGAAGTTATTTTGGCTCGTTTTCCAAAATCGCCAATGGCAGATAAAGCAGCCACCATGGTAGATGTGTTACATAGAAGAAAAGAAATAGAAACCTATTTAACAAATCTTACCATTGAAAAACCAGAAGAGGATGCTATTCGTCAAATTGATATTGATACTATTGCAACGGTTAAAACAACAGTGCCATTTCAATCTGGATCAACCGTAAAGCAAACGCCTAAAGAGTTAAAATTGCCGGGTATTGCGGCACCAACTGTAAAACCAGTTACGGTTGCAAAAGATGGATATTCATTTAACCCGGCTGATTCTCAATTTGTAGCCATAATTCTAACCAAGGTAGATGGAATTTATGCAAGTGAGGGTAAGAATGCATTTAACAGGTATAACAGAGATAATTTCAGTAACCAAAAATTGGGTATGAATGCCTCTTCAATTACCAGTCAGGAACAATTGATTTTGATTGGTCCATTTGCCAATGCGGGAGATGCCGTTGGCTATTTGAATAAAACAAAACCATTGGCTGCCTCCAGAATTGTGCCTTGGCTTGCAGCAGATAAATATAGTTTTACCATCATTAGTAACACTAACCTGAATCTTTTAATAGCGAACAAAGACATTGCAGCCTATAAAACTTTCATGCATAGTATTTTTCCAGATATTTTTTAAAAACGCTAACGAAAAATTCAATAACAGTTATTTAGATTTACAATAAGTTTACATTGATTTATACTTTTCATTATGTCTAGACCGGTTCAACTATTTTGGCGTATATTTTTTGGAGGTATGGGATTTATTATTCTTTTCCTCTTAATGCTTAATTGGGGTTGGATTGGCGATATGCCAGACATTGAGGATATAGAAAACCCAACCGCATTACAAGCCAGTCAGGTTTATGCACAAGATGGATACCTGATGGGAAAATATTATATAGAAGACAGGATTAATGTTTTCTATAAAGACATCAGTAAGCACGCAATCAATGCGCTTGTAGCCACAGAAGATAAAAGATTTTATGATCATAGTGGCATCGATGCACAGGGTTTGGCTAGGGCATTTCTTTACTTAGGTAGTCAGGGTGGTGCCAGTACCATCACGATGCAAACAGCAAAGAATTTATTTACTGAGAACTGGAGTACGAAAAATTTTCTATTACGTAGTATTCAAAAATTAAAGGAAGGGATTATTGCTATTAAATTAGAACGAAATTTTACAAAAGAAGAAATTCTTACGTTGTATTTAAACACAGTTGCTTTTGGAGATAATGTATTTGGAATTCGCAATGGTGCTAAAACATTTTTTCAAAAAGAACCCGATCGTTTAAATATTGAAGAATCTGCTGTTTTGATTGGTATGATTAATGGTCCAGGCTTATACAATCCAAGACGTAACCCTCGCCAGGCTTTGGAAAGAAGAAACCTTGTGTTGAATAGAATGGTGCAACAAAATTATATTAATAGCAATGAAGCGGAAATCCTAAAACGCAAGCCCATTGAATTAAACTATAAGAAACTAGATGAAAGTGCTGGTCTTGGCCCATACTTTAGAATGGTATTGGGTGAAGACATGAAGAAGTGGTGTAAAACACATAAAAAAAGTAATGGCGATAATTACGATTTATACCGAGATGGTCTTCGAATTTATACCACCATCAATCCAAGGATGCAAATGTATGCCGAAGAAGCAGTAGCAAAGCATATGAACTATATGCAGAAGATCTTGAATACACAAGACAATATTAAAACTGGTTCTGTTTGGAAGGATCACGATAATATTATTGAATCTGCTATGAAACAAAGTGATCGCTGGCATTTTATGAAAAAAGAAGGCGTTAATGAAGATGATATTAAAGCCAGTTTTAAGCAAAAGATTCCCATGCACGTTTTTGCATGGAATAATACAAGGGGTAAAGACACTTTTATGACCCCTTACGATTCCATCAAGTATACCCGCCAAATGATGCAGGCTGGTTTTATGGCAATGGACCCGAATACTGGAGAAGTGAAAGCTTGGGTGGGGGGAATTGATTTTAAAACATTCAAATACGATCACGCAAATATTAATACCAAACGCCAAGTGGGTTCTACAATGAAACCACTCTTGTATAGTTTAGCCATTGAAGAAGCTGGATTTACACCAAATACAACTGTAGAAGATCAACAGCAAAGTTTTGGCACTTATGGTTTGGTTCCGGCTACCAGCAAATCTTGTACAGGTGCTACCATTACGATGGCAGAGGCATTAGCTAAATCGCGTAACTGTGCATCTGCTTACATTATGAAGCAACTCGATGCAGTGGGTAATAATGGTGCAAAAAGATTTGTAGACTATTTAAAACGATGCGATTTACAAACAAAGATCGAACCTTATCCTTCCATAGCGCTAGGTTCATGTGAAATTTCCTTGTTTGAAATGATGCAAGCTTACAGTATGTTTCCCGGAAGAGGCATGAACGCAAAACCCATGTATATTACTAGGATTGAAGATAGAAATGGAAATGTATTAGAAAGTTTTAGCCCCAAACGTAAAGAAGTAATCAGTGAAGTAACTGCCTATTCAGTAGTTAAAATGATGCAAGGAGTTGTTCAGTTTGGTACTGCTAGAGGAATCTGGGCATATGATTTGCCTGGGAATTTAGAAATGGCTGGTAAAACAGGTACAACCAACGATAATAGCGATGCATGGTTTATGGGTTATACACCCCAAATTCTGGCTGGCACATGGGTAGGCGCAGATGATCGTTTTATACGTTTCAACGGAGAAAATTTAAATGGACAGGGAGCCAGGGCTGCTATGCCAATATGGGCATATTTCTATGCCAAAGCAGCTGCAGATCCTAATTGTGGATTGGACCCTAGTCAGACTTTTGTAAAGCCTGAAAATATGAGCGAAATTAACTTTGATTATTTTAATGGAACTACTGCACCGATGATTGGTGAAGGTGAAGATCAGGGTAATGGAACCAGTTCAGATTATGAAGTACCAAAAGAGATTAAAGCAGAAGAAATAAGACCAGAATCTGATATCAATTTAGAAGCCACTAAAAATTCAAAATTAAAAGAATCGGACCTCAAGCCACAAATCAGCCCAAAAAGTACAGATGGGAAATCTCCGATTCCAGCAAATAAACCTGCTGAAAAAGGAAAAGCCATTATGCCAGCATCGCATAAAAAACCTGGAAACGGCAGATAAATATTAATCGATTAAAACAGCTTTTACAAAGTCGCTCACTAGAAAACTTATGAGTTTTCCTGTACTGGGATCGGTTCTACCATCTGTTAAATGTGTTGCCCCTTCACAAATATGCAGGTATGCTACTTTAGATTGTGCGGTAGCATACTGAATATACTGACGGGCCTGATTGGCACTAATGCCTACAGGAGAAGTAGCGCTGCTAAGCACATCTTCAATAATATCAAGGTCTAATTCAATACCGCACCTGGTATCGTCTGTAAAAGAAGTGGCGTGACCAATAGCCTGAAGAAATGTTCTTTTTTCATGAATAAAAATATCTTCATAAGTAATACAATCCACAAATGGATTATTTACAATATCCATCCAAACATTTTGAGGCAAGTAATTTTCTTGAATTCCAATGACACAATATTTTTCTAGATACCCATCTTCTTCTGCATAAGTAAACCCATTACCACTATGCCTTCCCTCCATTGGACGCAGGTCGGCATGCGCATCCAGATTGATAGCATTAATTTGAGCAATCGGTAGTAAACCTGCTTTATAAAACCCTTTCGCAGCACCTTTGATACAGGGGTATGAATTATTATGACCACCGCCAATCACTATTGGAATTTTTTTATTCTGCGTAATTAAGTGAATCAATTGTTCTACCTCAGCATCAATGGTATTAACAGCATGTCGGAAAGCTTCTGATCTTTCATCAAGACTTTGTGCATTATTTTCAATCAGGTGTTCCATATCCGAAAAATCGAAATGGCCTAATATTAAAAGTTCCCCGCCTTCTAAAAAATCGTTACTCTGAATATTTAAAAAGGACTGTAAAAAAGGAACCCAGGCAGAATCAGCACCACCTATTCCAAGGTTTGCCTTTATTCCAATATCCTCCGGGATGCCAATCAATACAAAACCAGCATTCGAATCTTGTAAGGATCTCTCAATATGGTTAGAATCTGTGAGTACTTGAATTCGCTCTCCTAACTTAGTTTCATATCTACGAATCTTGGTGATAGACAGTATATCTTCTTTGGTATAATACTTGAAATGTTTCATAAATATGATTTGATATATTCAGCTATTGGTAATTTAACTAATTAGCTCGATAAAGAAAAATATCAATTATTGAAAAACACCTTTTATCATTACTTGGTCAATCAAATTTGATCCAAAAGCGTATGGAATATAAGCAAGTGATGGAATGGGTTTCGTGAATATTAAATTGGCTATTTTCCCTTTCATGATAGAACCTAATTCAGCTTCCAATCCCATAGCATATGCACCATTTAACGTAGCTGCATTGATTGCTTCTTCGGGAAGCATTTTGAGTTGAATACAACTCATAGAAACTACTGTGTTCATGTTTCCGCTTGGACTAGAACCGGGATTAAAATCTGAAGCAATGGCAATGGCACAACCTGCAGTTATCAATTCCCGAGCGGGTTGAAATGGCAACCTTAAAAAATAGGCGGCAGTGGGTAACAAAGTGCCAATGGTATTAGAAGAAGCCAGTTCCATGATGGCCTTTTGATTCATGCTTTCTAAATGATCTACCGATAAGGCACCCAATGCTACCCCCGCTTCTACTCCACCAGAAACACTAAGTTGATTGGCATGGATCTTTGGGATTAATCCAATTGATTTTCCAGCCTCACAGACCTGCGTTGTTTCAACAACATTAAAAAAACCTTCTTCACAAAACACATCAATATAATCGGCTAAATTTTCACTAGCAATAACGGGTAACATTTCATTGATGATGAGATCAATGTAAGCTTGGTGATTTTGTTTAAATTCAATTGGATAAGTATGTGCAGCCAAAAAACTTGCCTTAATGGGTATGGGCGAGTCTTTTTTTAGTTGCTTAATTACTCGCAACATTTTCAATTCTCCTTCAACTGTTAGCCCATATCCCGATTTGATCTCGATAGCACCTGTACCAAGACTAGACAATTCTTTCAATCTCTTCCACGATAGATTATATAGTAATTCTTCTGAAGTATCATTTAATTTATTGGCAGAATTTAAAATTCCACCCCCTTTAGCAGCAATTTCTGCGTAAGAAAGCCCATGTAACTTATCAACAAATTCAGATTCTCTGCTGGCAGCAAAAACAAGATGGGTATGGCTATCGCACCAACTTGGCAAAACAGAAGCTCCTTTTGCATCAAATAAAGGTATGTCTGAATCGGAATATTCAATAGGAAGAAGTTCCATCAATCCATAGTCTGCTATACGTCCATTCTCAATTAATAAATATGCTTTTTCCAAAATTGGCAACACTGCAAGTGACGCCCCTCTTAACAAAACATTTTCTGTGCGAACATTAATGAGCTGATGAATGTTAACTATAAGCAATTTCATGTTAGCAAATTAAACAGAAAGAACGGAATAGCCATTATTTTGAACGGTCCTTTCATTATCTATTACAAAGCATGTATTTTCAGTTATGATCTCAACTCTCACAATTGTTAGGTATCCAAGATGGTTAGCTTGGGCTGGTTTTTTATCAATGGCCATTTTTCGATTACCTCTTTGGTTCAATAATAATATTAGTTTTTGGAAATTAATGGGCTCAGGTAAAAATGGGAGCTTCGATAAAACACCAGATCTAAGTCAATGGGCATTGATCTGCGCTTTTAAATCAGATAATCTCAATCTATTAAGTGCTCAAAAAGCGGAAACTGACCATCAAAAAATATTGACAAATTTATACGGCGCATTTGTGTTTAATTGGTGGAAGTTTTGGAGATGCGAGATATGGACAATAGTGCTCAACCCAATAGAAGGTCATGGTTTATGGGATGGTAAGGAAGTCTTTGGTAATCTACCTAAAAATACAGAATACGAAGGAAGACTAGCAGTGCTTACTAGAGCCACTATCCGATTAAATAAAATGAATCGTTTTTGGTCAAACGTAGCTCCAGTTGCTAATAAAATGGATCAATTGGAAGGTTTTAAGGGGTCATTGGGTATTGGTGAAATACCCTGGATTAAACAGGCAACATTTAGTATGTGGGAATCAAAATTAGCCATGCGAAATTTTGCGTATAAAATGCAGGAGCACGCTACTGTAATACAAAAGACTAAAAAGGAAGATTGGTATAGTGAAGAAATGTTTGTACGTTTTATCCCATTGGCAAGTTATGGCACCCTCAGAGGCGTTGACCCATTAAAAAGAAAACCTTATCTTGCAAATAATAAATGAACCACTGTACTACAATATCATTTCTTACTGCCCATTTTGCATGGATGTACAGAGGTTTAAATTCAATGCCTGATCACTAGCTAGGCAATTAGAATTTCTTTTTACGAACTTAATTATCATTTATTAAACAATACTTATTGTATGGATCAGCAATTGTCTGTTACCTCAGAAGTTGGCACATTAAAACGTTTATTAGTACATAGCCCAGATAGTGGTTTAGGCAAAGTAGTACCCTCAAAAGCTCAGGATTGGCTATTTGAAGATATTGTGCATTTAGACACCATCAGAAGAAATGAATACGATTATTACACCAAAATTCTACTTTACTTTTTAGACCCCGAAAAGATCAAAGGAAAGCTTACAAAAGTGGATGCATTAGAAGCAAATCGTAATTTTTACAAACCAGATCACAAAGATTTTTTTGCATCTGATAAAGTAATTGAACTACAATGGTTATTGGCACAAGTACTGGAAGACAATGATATCAAAATAAAATTGGTAGCATCGGTATGTGCCATTGAGGCATGTACCTATAAAACACAAAAAACTTTATTAGCTTATAGTGCAAAAGAATTAGCAAAAACATTTGTTTCTGGTACATCCAGTGATAAGCAATTGTTATTTGCACCAATACCAAATTTCATCTTTACAAGAGATTTAGGAATAACTATAAATGATTATGTTTTATTGAACAAACCTGCCAAGAAAGCAAGAACCAGAGAAGCACTTTTAGCTAAATATATTTTCTTCAATCACCCCTTATTTGCAAATTATAAGGAGCATATTATTGAACTATCAGATTCGCACCATAGTTTTTTAATGCCCAAGGAAGAAGATGATCGAAAAATTACTTTAGAAGGTGGCGATATTATGGTAGTAAGCAGTAATCATTTACTGGTAGGTGTAAGTGAAAGAACCTCTTCAGAAGCTGCTGTACAAATCACAAATATTTTATTTGAAAAAAATATTGTAGAGAAAGTAACCGTTGTAAAGATTCCTAAGAAAAGGGATTATATGCATATCGATACCGTTTTTACACAAGTCAAAAGAGACGTATGGGTTATGCTTGGCAATTTTTCCAGAAAAGCAGTGAAGCACGAAGATGAAAATGCTATTGAAAGAATTCTTGAAATAAAAAAAGAAGAAAAAATCAAGATCCTTCAATTTCATAAGAAATCGCCCGAAAATCCCATATACTTCGATAGCCTGGAAGACTTATTAGTAGATATCAGTAAAAACGATTTGCATTGCGAGGGCGATGTTCGATTTATATTTTCGGGCAACAATGAGTTTCCCTACAATGCCCGGGAACAGTGGACTGATTCCTGCAATTTACTTGCTTTAAAGGAGGGTGTGGTTTTAGGGTATGATAGGAACGATAAAACTACAGAAGCATTTATACAAGCAGGATTTAGTGTAATACATGCCAAAGAATTGATCCAGGAACTAGAGGCTGGAACCATTAAGGTTGAAGAAATGAAAGACTGTTTAATCTTAATGCCATCCGCAGAACTCTCTAGGGCAAGAGGAGGATTTCATTGTATGAGTATGCCCCTTTTAAGAATCGCCATAAAATAATGATATGCAAACAACGTCACATATTTTTATGATCAGGCCTAACCGTTTTGATTTTAATACTGAAACGGCGGTTAATAATAGTTTTCAAATTAATTCAGGAGATAGTTCGGTACCTGAGAAGGCCATACTAGAATTTGATCAGTTTGTAAATGAGTTAAGGTTGAAGCAGATTGATGTTACGGTTGTTCAAGACACAGCAGAACCCTATACACCAGATTCTATATTTCCAAACAATTGGATTTCTTTTCATTCAGATGGCAGTATTTGCTTGTATCCCATGTTTGCAGAAAACAGACGCAACGAAAGGAAGCCAACCGTGTTATTTCAATTATCATCCAAATTTGAAATAACCAATACGATAGATTTTACTGAACAAGAAGATAGAGGCCGTTTTCTGGAAGGCACAGGTAGTATGGTTTTAGATAGGGAACATAAAATTGCTTATGCCTGCTTATCCGTAAGAACTGACGAAAATGTATTGCAACAGTTTTGTGATGAGATGGGTTATACACCCATCGTTTTTGAGGCTTTCGACGCTGAGGGATACCCCATTTATCATACCAATGTGATGATGTGCGTTGCAGAAAAATATGCAGTAATCTGTTTAGATAGTATTCAAAATGAAGTTGAAAAAGAAAATGTTCTTCAATCTCTTTCGGGAACAGGAAATATGATCATTCCAATTTCCATCGACCAAATGAATCAATTTGCAGGTAATATGTTACAAGTTGAAAATGAGTTGGGAACCAAATATTTGGTGATGTCTACTCAAGCATATAAAAGCTTAACGGCAGATCAGATTTTTCAATTGAATCAATTTAATTCCATCATACATTCTGATATCAGTACCATTGAAAAAAATGGGGGCGGAAGTGCGAGATGTATGATAGCGGAAGTTTTTTTACCTGTAAAATAAAACAGTGGTTGTTTTACAGAGCAATTATTTCTTTCTTATTTAATAAATCATGTATCTGTTTTTCTCTGTATCGTAAAGATTGATTTAGTTTTTCGTTCGCAATGGTGAAAGACTTCTGCAATTCAACATCATGCGATAAAAATATTTTTTTCTGTAGGAGTGTTTCTTTTACAACTTGAGCGTCATGCCAGTAACCAATGGTCTCCTGCAATTTCTGATAAAAGGAAATATCCCTATCCTGATGATCCCCTACCCAATTAATTGCATACATCCATTGTTTAATTATTTTTCTAAGTTCATGCCATTCTGTGATAGGGCAATTCTTTCTAATGAAGGAATCCATTTGTACAGTTAAATCAGTAATGTATTGCTCTGATACAATTTCATTTGTTGCAACAACATATTCAATAACCTGATCATTCAGATCCTTTAGGTCGTTTTTAAAATTATGTGCTTGCTGATGAAAATTTGCAACTAATTTTTCAAGAATTTCGGTAGGAAACAATTTTTCAGTAAAGATTTCTAAATCATGTTTTTGAAACCATTGTAATAGCAATTGGTACTCTCTTATTTCTCCCGCTTGTTGAAATATATGGTTTAAATTTCTGACCGTTTTTTTGAGCTTTTGTTTTGGATATACTGATTTTAAAAACTTTAAGATGGCTTTCAATTTTTTGATCTCAACCCTAAAATCGTGCAAAGAATTTTCTGAAGAGCTTAGATCAAACTCAAGAAGGTGATTAAAAACCTGTTTAATCCTTTGATTATAATATAATGAAAACGCAGATTCAGACATCAAACAAATAACAAATGATCTGAATTAAAGTTCTCAATTAAAATCACCATTTTTATGAAACCTAATGTGAAACTTTCATTAAGATTTTATATCGAAGCTCAATTTTACCCCAATTTCAAACAGATGAGGTTGATAACCCAGTAATTTTACTGATTTTTCTATCATCAAACCAGAATCTTTGGCCCTTCGAACAGTTTCTGGAAAAACAGCTGCAGTTACAGGTTCAATTAATTTTTCATTCAATCCTATTACACTGGCTACGGTCATAGCCATTTCATAGGGTGTGATGATCTCTGAGCCAGCAAAATGAAAAGATTCTTGTGTATTCACTTGTAATAAAAGATCAATTCCCTTACAGATATCCCAAACAAAGGTTGGCGTACGTCTTTGATCTGCAACTACTTTGATGGATTTCTGACCTTCTAAATGCTGCCTAACCCATTGTATAAAACTTGGCCTCATACCCGCTAACTGAGTCCCGTAAATAAAAACCGGACGTACAATATTTTGATGTAAGCCACTTGCTTTTACCAAATTTTCTGCCATCCACTTAGTTTCTCCATAAAAGTTTAAAGGTGCAGCTGTGGCAGTTTCCGGATGTGGGCCACCCTCTCCAAATATAAAATCAGTAGAAATATAGATAAACCTTGCTGAAACAAGTTTGGCAGCTTCTAGTAGAAATTCTGTAACCCTAACATTATTTAAAAGACATAAGTCCCTATTCGTATGGCATTCATCTGGTTTACTCATGGCAGCCGTATGAATAATCACATCTGGGCCAAAAGATGCTACTGCTGCCAAAACAGACGGTTTATCAGTTAAATCTAGCGCTAAATAGTCTATTTCAGGGTCAGATATTTTATTAATACCCCTGGAAACAGCACGAACGTCATATTTATTATTATGCATATATATGCATAGATGTTGACCTAAGAAACCATTCGCTCCCGTTATAAATACCTTCATTTTGCTAATTTACTAAAGGATGTGCACAGATAAGCACTTGGCATTTACCCATAATTGCTTATTTTTGGAACTTGTGTAGTTGATACACATTTCGATTACGATTGCAATGTCAGTTATTTTTTTATCGTATTAAGAAAGAATCGCATATCTACAATGTCTGCTAAAAAAGTTAATAAAATTGGTGTCCTCACTTCTGGAGGTGATGCACCTGGAATGAATGCAGCTGTTAGAGCTGTAGTAAGAACGGGAATCTACCACGGTTTAGAGGTATTCGGAATTATGCGCGGCTATAACGGCATGGTTGATGATGATATCTTTCAAATGGATTCAAGATCGGTTGCCAACATAATTCAAAGAGGTGGTACCATTCTAAAAACTGCAAGAAGCAAAGAGTTTTTTGAGCCAGAAGGCAGAAAAAAGGCATACGAGAACCTTAAGAAAAGAGGTATTGATGGCTTAGTAATCATTGGTGGCGACGGAAGCTTTAGAGGAGCACAAAAATTCAGTAATGAATACGATATCCCTTGTATGGGCTTGCCTGGTACAATTGATAAAGACATCGCTGGTAGTGATTTTACCATTGGATTTGACACCGCAGTAAATACTGCTGTTGAAGCCATCGATAAAATTAGAGATACCATGGATGCCCACGACCGTTTATTCTTAGTGGAAGTGATGGGCAGAGATGCCGGTTATATTGCCCTTCATAGTGGTATTGCAACTGGAGCAGAAAACATTCTAATCCCAGAATCTAAGACCGATATTGAAGCATTGATCAATTCTTTGACAGAAAAAGAGAAAAGAAAAAAGCTAGTTAACTTAGTAGTGGTAGCTGAAGGTGATGAATTTGGTGGTGCCAATGAGTTAGGAAAAGTTTTAAAAGAACGATTACCTCAAGCTGATATCAGGGTATGTATTTTAGGTCATATTCAAAGAGGTGGTTCCCCTAGTTGCCTCGACCGTTTAATAGCCAGTCATATGGGGTACTACGCAGTAGAAAGCCTGGTGGCAGGCAGACGAAATGAAATGATCGGCATCGTTAATAATGCGGTACATTATACTCCATTAGATAAAGCCATTAAAGAAAAACAAAAAATTGGTGAAGAATGGATGAAGATTGTGAAAATCCTCGCCAGCTAACCCAAATAAATCTCATAAAAAATTATTAATAACCCATCTTATTATGTCAAAAAACATTGACCAATACTTGCACAAAGAAATGAATACACAGGCTGGTATAGAACACGTTGACCACCGCACTAAGATAGTAGCTACAGTGGGCCCTGCATGTGATACTTACGATAAATTATTGGATCTTGTTCGCTCAGGAGTTAACGTTTTTCGTTTGAACTTTTCTCATGGAAGTCATGAAGACAAAGCTCAAATAATTGAACACATTAGAAATATCAATAAAACTGAGCCCTATAATATTTCTATACTTGCAGATTTACAGGGTCCTAAACTTCGTGTAGGGGAAATTGCCAATAACGCTTTAGATATTAAACCTGGCGATATACTTACCCTCACCAATGAAAAATGTGTGGGTACCATGGAAAAAATTTATGTCTCCTACCCAAATTTGGCAGGTGATGTTGTTTTAGGAAATACCATTATGATTGATGATGGTAAAATTGAGGTAAAAGTAGTTGGAATTGAAAAGAATGGTGATGTAAAAGTAGAGGTTACTTTAGGTGGAATTTTATCATCTAAAAAAGGACTTAATTTACCAGATACCAAGATTTCTTTACCTGCACTAACTGAGAAAGATCTGATAGACCTTGAGTTCATTATTGAACAACAATGTGATTGGGTTGCGTTGAGCTTTGTAAGAAGTGTAAGGGATATTGTAATCTTAAGAAGTAAGTTAACAGAAAAGAAAAGCAAAACAAAAATCATTGCAAAAATTGAAAAGCCAGAAGCTTTACTAAATATTCGTGATATCATTTTAGAAAGTGATGCCATCATGATTGCTCGTGGTGATCTAGGAGTTGAAATTCCGATTGAACAAGTTCCATTGGTTCAAAAAGAACTGATCCGTAAATGTCTGCACCGTGCTAAGCCCGTAATTGTTGCTACACAAATGATGGAAAGCATGATTGATCGCGTAAAGCCAAACCGATCTGAGATTACTGATGTGGCAAATGCTGTATTAGAAGGTGCAGATGCCGTGATGTTGAGTGGAGAAACTGCTGCCGGTAATCACCCTTCACTGGTGGTTCAAACTATGCGCAAGATTATTCGTGAAATTGAGAAAAAAGAATACAGATACGATCGTTCGGCTGATTTAAAACCACAACCCCATTCACCTTCTTATCATAGTGATGCGATCTGCTATAATGCTTGTAAAATTGCAGAAGATGTGGAAGCTCATGCGTTAATTGGCATGACTCAAAGTGGTTACACCGCATTTATGCTAAGTAGTTACCGCCCCTCTTCTCCTTTATTTATCTTTACCAAAGAACGTTCATTGGTAAATCAATTAAGCCTTAGTTGGGGTGTTAGGGCCTTCTATTACGCTGAAGAAGAAAGCTTTGATGATATGGTTATTGACCAAATTAACATCCTTAAAGAACGCGGCTTTGTGCAGGAAGGTGATGTTGTAGTAAACACAGGTTCTACACCAGTTCATTTACACTTACCAACCAATATGATTAAGCTGACAAAAGTGTAGAAAAATATAACTTTATAAAAAAAATAAAAAAGTTTCCCTTGTTGCGGAAACTTTTTTATTTTCAGGCATTACTAAATGCCACATATGAAAAAAATACTCTTCGTAATTTGCTTAATTCCTTTTCTAGGGTTTACGCAAAATGCCGATTCACTATGGTTTGTAACCAATTACAACAAAAAAGAAGTGCTAATTCCAATGCGTGATGGGGTGAAGCTATTTACCTCATTATATATTCCCAAAGAATCAAACGAAAAACATCCATTTCTTCTTACTCGAACCCCGTATAGTTGTGCACCTTATGGAGAAAATAATTTCTCTGGTATTTGGCGTAGTCCCAGAAAATATTTTACAAATGAAAATTACATCATAGTTCAGCAAGATGTTCGGGGCAGATGGATGAGTGAAGGTACTTTTGTGGATGTTAGGCCTTATCTTCCAAATAAGAAATCAAATGCAGATGTAGATGAATCGTCTGATACATTTGATACCATCGATTGGTTAATTCATCACATCGAAAACAATAGCGGAAATGTAGGAGTTTATGGCACTTCCTATCCTGGGTTTTATGCAACAATGGCGGCACTAAGTAACCATCCTGCATTAAAAGCAGTTAGTCCGCAAGCACCTGTTACCGACTGGTTTATTGGAGACGACTTCCATCATAATGGCGCGTTAATGGTGATGGATGCATTTGGATTTTATTCTTCCTTTGGAAAACCCAGGCCAAAACCAACTAAGGTTGGACCAGAAGGATTTAATTTTCCGATTCAAGACAACTATGAATTTTTCTTAAGAAATGGAACCCTTCCTCAGTTAAGTAAATTGATGGGCGATAGTATTGCTTTCTGGAATGATCTAATGAATCATCCTACGTATAGTGATTGGTGGAAAAACAGAAACGATCGAAATTATGTGCAAAATATATCTTCCAATATTCCTACTCTTATTGTGGGCGGTTTGTTTGATGCGGAAGATTGTTGGGGTGCATGGAATTTATATAAAGCAATAGAAACAAAATCGAAAAATAAAAATCAATTGGTGATGGGGCCTTGGTATCACGGACAATGGGGCACAAAAGATGGTACTCATTTAGGTAATGTATCTTTTGGATCTAACACCAGCGATTGGTATCAGCAGAATATTGAATTACCATTTTTCAACTATTACTTAAAAGGAAAAGGTAGCATCGAAAATAGTTCCGAAGCAACTATATTCTTCTCAGGAGAAAACCAGTGGCGAAAGTTTACAGAATGGCCTTCTACTAAAATTGAGACACGTGATCTTTTTTTAACCGCAAATGGTGGTCTTAGTTATTTTACAAATAAGATGGCTCCATTATCGAGCTACACAGAATATATAAGTGATCCTGCAAAACCTGTACCCTACACAGAAGATGTTCATATGGGAAGAACTCGTGAGTACATGACCGACGATCAAAGATTTGCAGCAAGAAGACCCGACGTATTAGTTTATCAAACACCTATTTTAAAGGAAGACCTTACGCTAGCAGGAACCGCATTTGCAGATTTGATGGTTAGCATCAGTGGAACCGACGCAGATTTTGTAGTGAAAATAATTGATGTATTTCCAGACGATTTTAAATACACTGAACATGATGCTTATCCCATGAACGGTTACCAAATGCTAGTGCGAGGAGAGGTAATGCGTGGTAAATTCAGGAACAGTTTTGAAAAACCGGAGGCCTTTATTTCAGGGAAACCTACTCAAGTAAAATTTGCTTTTCCAGATATTGCTCATACTTTCAAAAAAGGTCACCGAATGATGATTCAAATTCAAAGTAGTTGGTTTCCACTAGTAGATAGAAATCCCCAAAAGTTTACCGACATCTATCATGCAACCGAAACTGATTTTCAAAAAGCCAACATAAAAATATTCAATAATCAATCGAAAATAATTATCCCTATTTTAAAATAAAAACCAAATGAAAAAAATCGCAGGCATTGTATTATTGGTACTCACATTCTCTGCAACGCATGCTCAGGATGTTTCTATTATACCCCAACCTACCAAATTGGTAACAACAAAAGGGAGTTTTAATATTACCAGCAAGACCCAAATTGTTTTAGCAGGAAGTAGTGGGCTTGAAAAATCTGCAAACTTCTTAAACGATTTCTTACAAAAATTTTATGGATTAAAATTAAATATTGTATCTAAAGGCGATTTTAAAAACAATATTGTACTGAATTATTATAAGATGGAATATCCAATTGAAGGTGCATATAACATGCATGTCAATAAGGCTGGCATTGTAATTGAAGGAGACAATGCAGCTGGAACTTTTTATGGTATACAATCATTGATTCAATTATTGCCCACAGAAAAAGCAATTTCACTGGCTGTTCCATTTGTAGAGATAGAAGACAAACCACGATTCGCTTATAGAGGTATGATGCTTGATGTGGGTCGCCATTTCTTTCCTACTTCTTATATTAAAAAATACATCGACTTTATTGCGATGCATAAATTGAATACATTTCAATGGCATTTAACTGAAGATCAAGGTTGGAGAATTGAGATCAAAAAATATCCAAAACTAACTTCAATGGGAAGTCATAGAAATGGAACCATCGTTGGAAGATTCCCCGGCAAAAGTAATGATGGTTTACCAGAGGGAGGATTCTATACCCAGGAAGAAATAAAAATGCTCGTAAAATATGCTTCAGATCGTTTTGTAACAATCATACCAGAAATAGAAATGCCTGGTCACGCTTCTGCAGCAATTGCCGCATATCCACAATTAAGTTGTTTTCCAGATTCATCTACAAAACACCCAAGCAAATCACCTTGGTATGGCACAACTCAAGGAAAACAAGTGCAACAAACATGGGGAGTATTTGAAGATGTTTTTGCACCAACCGAATATACCTTCAATTTCATTCAGGATGTTTTAGACGAAGTGCTACAACTATTTCCTTCAAAGTTTATCCATATAGGTGGAGATGAGTGTCCAAAAACTGCATGGAAAAAATCTGCGTTCTGTCAGCAATTGATACAAGATAAAAATCTAAAAGATGAACATGGACTACAGAGTTATTTTATTCAGAGAATCGAAAAATATTTAAATGGAAAAGGAAGACAGATTATTGGTTGGGATGAAATCTTAGAAGGTGGCCTGGCACCCAACGCTGCAGTTATGAGCTGGAGGGGAGAAAAGGGAGGTATTGAAGCAGCAAAACAGAAACATAAAGTAATCATGACACCAACTACTTATGTTTATTTTGATTATTCCCAAACAAAACATGAAGATTCTGTTACAATTGGTGGATATTTAACTTTGAAAATGGTGTACGATTATGAGCCAATTCCAAGTCAATTATCCAAGGAAGATGAAAAATATGTAATTGGCGCACAAGCCAACTTGTGGACGGAATATATATCCAATACAAGCAAATTGGAATATATGCTTTTCCCAAGGCTTACTGCATTAAGTGAGGTATTATGGAGTTCGAAAGAAAATAAAAACTGGAATGATTTTCAAAAGAAATTGATTCCACAACTCAAGCGATATGATTTTTGGAATTGGAATTACAGTAAGGCCTTTCAAGATCCGAGTTCCAAAATAAAAGAAACCCAATATGATCTATCATTTGTAATAAAATAATTATCACCCAAAAAATATAAAATATGGTTGACTCTTTCGAAAAAATTGCCGTACAAATATTCCCTAATGCAAAAGAAGGATCTATTCAGGCTGCAAAAGAAATAGCCGAATTAATCCGTAGCAAACAAGCATCAAATGACAATTGTGTGTTAGGACTAGCCACAGGTAGTACTCCTATCTTCTTGTATGCCGAATTGGTAAGGTTGCATAAAGAGGAAGGCCTGAGTTTTAAAAATGTGATCAGTTTTAATCTAGATGAATATTATCCAATTGAAAAGGAAGCCTATCAAAGCTACTGGAGTTTTATGCACAGGCATTTATTCAATCATGTAGACATAGACCCTTTGAATATTAATCTTCCATCTGGAACAGGTACAAAGGAAGATGTAAAAAAATTCTGCCTGGAATATGAGAATAAAATTGAAGCTTCTGGCGGAATTGATTTACAAATTTTAGGCATTGGCTTAAATGGGCATATTGGCTTCAACGAACCTGGAGCAAGTATCTTTTCAAAAACAAGGATGGTAAACCTTGAAATAAATACAAGACTTGCAAATACTTATGAATTCCAAAATATTTCAAAAGTACCAAGAAGGGCGGTTACCATGGGTATTAGTACCATTTTGAAATCGAAGAAAATTATATTGTTAGCATGGGGGCCAAAAGCAACTATTGTTGCAAAGACAGTAGAAGAAAATGTAACTGAGCAAATACCTGCAAGCATACTTCAACAACATCACGATTGCACATTTATCATTGATGAAAATGCGTCTGCGGAATTAACCCGCATAAAATCTCCTTGGTTAACTGGAGAATGTGAATGGACTACAAGTATGATCAAGAGAGCCGTTATCAATCTTGCATTGAAAGTTGGTAAACCAGTTTTGAGTTTAAACACGAACGACTACAATGAAAATGGTTTATCAGATTTATTGGTTGAGAAAGGCGATGCATATGAAATTAATATGCAAGTGTTTTATTTGTTAAGGGATAGCATTACAGGATGGCCTGGAGGCAAACCTGGAGTTCAGAATCCAACACATCCCGAAAGAAGTGTTCCCTACCCAAAGAAATGTATCATCTTCTCCCCCCACCCAGACGACGATATCATTAGTATGGGTGGAACATTTATGCGTTTACACGACCAGGGGCATGAAGTACATGTAGCTTATCAAACAAGTGGGAATATTGCTGTAACTGATGAGTTTGTTACCAGATTCATTGACTTCGCAGTTGGTTTTGAGGAAATGTTTGGAATCGACAATCAAAAAAGTCAGGGCATTTTAACTGAAGCCCGAAATTTTATAGCCAGCAAGAAAAAGAACCAGGTTGATACCGGTTCTATCAGAGAAATAAAAGGATTAATTAGAAGATGTGAAGCAAAAGCCACATGTAGATATGTAGGTTTGCCAGATGATAGTCGTTGTCATTTCCAAAATCTTCCATTTTACGAAACTGGTACAATCGATAAAAATCCGATGGGTGAAGCTGATGTAATTAATACGATGGAATTGCTTAATAAAATTCAGCCACATCAGATCTATTGTGCAGGAGATCTCGCCGATCCGCACGGAACACATAAAGTTTGCTTAGATATCGTGTTTGAGAGTATGCGTCGCTTGAAAGAAGTTGGTGAACCCTGGGTAAAAGATTGTTGGGTTTGGTTATACAAAGGCGCATGGCAGGAATGGGATATTTCAGAAATTGAAATGGCCATCCCAATGAGTCCGGATCAAGTAATGAAAAAAAGATTTGGCATTTTCATTCACCAGTCTCAAAAAGATTCTGTTCCATTTCAGGGTACAGACAGTAGAGAATTCTGGCAAAGAGCAGAAGATAGAAATGGAAATACAGCCAATATCTATGCGGCTCTAGGTTTAACGAAATATGCTGCTATGGAAGCATTTGTTAGATGGCATTTTTAAAAAAAAATACCATTCATAAAAACGCTGTTAAACACTAACAGCGTTTTTTTATTTTTGTCAAATGCATTTAATCGAACAATCAGGAATTAAAAAGGTCTGGAAAAACGCGATGTTGAATTCTTTTTTTAGAAAAAGAATTCAATTGGGTTTAGTTGTTTGGATTGCAGTGCTGATTGCTTTCCCTTTTTTTTTCAATTATATAGAAAATAGAAATGGGATTCATCTTAATGATTTCATTATAAATAGTATACCTGCTTATGATGTTTCCATCCCTACTTTTTTAATTATCTGGTCGATGTTCTTGCTTTTTTTGTATCGTGCAATCTATGATCCAACGTTATTAT
>JANYEA010000097.1 GCA_025363385.1 Bacteroidota bacterium
CACTAGTGTCCGGTAAAAATAGTTATTAGTTCTTTGAAAGTCTTGGTATATATGTGTTTCGTAGGAAATTAGGTCGGTGACGATTTGAAATGGGTCATTTCATAACTTACTGTAAATCAGTTTGTTTATGAATCAAGGCAAATATGTTTTTTCTCAAATTGTTACTTTTCTTCCTGCTCGCATTTTTGATCGTTGTGTAAGCTCTTTCCAAGGAGATAAATGGGTTAAACATTTTACCTGTTGGAATCAGATGATGTGTATGATGTTTGGGCAATTAAGTAACCGTGATAGTCTTCGTGATTTACTTGTTTGCTTAACCGCACATAAAACAAAGCATTATCATTTAGGGTTTGGAAAAAATATTTCAAGATCCAATCTAGCAGAAGCAAACGAAAAAAGAGATTGCCAAATTTTTGAAATGTATGCATATGAACTGATTGCAGAGGCTCAAAAAGTATGTATTTCAAATGTCGATTTTGACAAATCAATTACAGGTAATGTGTATGCTTTTGATTCAACCACCATTGATCTTTGTTTAAATGTATTTTGGTGGGCAACATTTAGAAGAGCAAAAGGAGCAGTTAAATTGCACACATTATTAGATGTTAGAACTGCTATTCCAGTTTTCATGCATATTACTCCAGCTAGTGTTCATGATGTAAATGGATTAGATTTTATTACTTACGAACCTGGTGGTTATTATGTCATGGACCGCGGCTACATTGACTATGATAGAATGGCAACTATTGATAAGCATGATTCATTTTTTGTAATAAGATCAAAAGCAAATCTCTCATTTGTCAGAATATCGGCAGAGATACCAGATAAGAAAAAAGGTATTCTTTGTGATCAGCAAATAAAACTAAAAGGAGCCTCATCTATTGAGAAATATGAAAAAATATTAAGGCGAGTAAAGTTTTATGATACGGAGCAAAAGAGATCTTTTGTTTTTCTATCAAATAACTTGACTTTACCAGCAACTGAAATTGCACTACTGTATAAAAACCGATGGAAGATTGAATTGTTTTTTAAATGGATAAAGCAGCACCTAAAAATAAAATCCTTTTGGGGCGTTTCTGAAAACGCTGTAAGAACTCAAATCTATATCGCTATCAGTACTTACACTTTAGTAGCAATTATCAAAGCAAAATTAAAACTGAAACAATCACCCTATGAAATACTACAAATTATGAGCGTATCACTGTTAGATAAAACTCGTTTACCAAGCCTTTTTGAGAACCCTTTATACCAAGATGTCAAAGATCAAAACCTTATTCAATTGAAAATCAACCTAATTTTACCGGACACTAGTGACAATGGGCAAACTTTTAGGGTCTGAAATTAGATGTGTAAGAAAAACACCTACTAAAATAGGTAAGAGAACTATAGCGGCAAGGGGCCTAAACCTTTTAATAATAAATAATGCTCCACCTATTATTTCTATAACACCTAATAGAGGCATCAGCCAGATGATAGCTGCAATGGCTTCATTTATTTTTTTCATAGTTTCTGGTATGTCAGTTTGAGCTGGCATCAAATGAAAAAGCTTAACTGCTCCAGAGAAAATAAAAAGAAGGCCAAAAATAAGTGAGAGTACAAATTGAATTTTATTCTTCATAGTGGGTTTGTTTTTATGAAGATAATTTTATTTTTTCAATTTTAAAACCCTTGTTTCTCCAATTAAACTATAATACCTAATCCATTATGAAAGGGATAATTATAGGCTTTCTTTCCAGTATTTTTTGCAATATCATATACAGCTCTTTTTACTGAAGGGAAACTTTCAGTATCATGAAAAATACAACATTTGCTATGCTTAGCTGCCCAAAAACCGCATTCATATGTTTCCTTGTAATTGTGCACGATATCTACATGTGCAAAATCATATTGTTGGTCATCCTGTTTAATCCAATCCTGGTAATCAGATTTAAATAGTTCTATATTCTTAAATTGTTCTAGCGATTTTTTTGTTTGTTCAAAGTGGTCTCCTTTATGCTCAGTATGTTCGTCACCTATAAATATGTCAACTCCCTTTACTTTTTGAAAATAATTAGAGAAAACAACTGACGAATAGCCAAACTCTACACCAAACTCAATACAAGATTCTCTTCCAATATTAAAATGAATTAAAATGTCTTCTATGATAAGTTCCAGACCTTTCCATGCGGTTGGGATATCAATCATTTTTTCTGGTATTGACTTTTGCTTGGGCACATAAAGCGCTAATGGGTATAATTTATTGGCAATAAATTTTTTGAGGCTTGACATATTTAAATATTAATGATGTTAAATTTCGATTGGGTGTGAATTTTAAATATAAGTACTATTTTATACCTAAATAGTTTTATAATGATGTTGTGTAAATCTATTCCAACCTTTTGTATTTTTTGATTCTACAGCCCAGTTAAAACCACCCTCGGGATTTGGCCAGTAAATCATTCTGGCAAGTCCTGCGGGCATTTGAGCTTCAAAGCAAATTGCTTCTGGATGAATGTCGGTGCCATCTGAGATGGAGCCCTTAGATTTTTTGCCATCAGAAGTAAAAGACCAGAATGAAATTTTGCCTTCTTCCATTCCAATGATGGCATGCTCTTGATATTTTTTTTCAGAAAAATCCCAATTGACCGTTAGTTGAATATAATTGCCAGAAAGGATAGGTTCTAAAACCCTTGTACAAATTAATTTACCCATGGGAGATTCTGTTTCCGCTTTCCATGAACCCAATATGGGAGAGAGCAAGCCTAATTTTCCTCGCCCTTTTTTCCAAATAATATTTTGCTTAGGCATAGTGAAAAATTTTAGGCATTAAACTACTCCAATTTATGACAAATAGATGGGTATTAAATTTGAGTACCTGGAAAACTTTATCATTTTTAACTATAAAGAAACTCTTTTACCTAAAATGGTTTACCCTCTTTCCTTGCTATCAAGTATTGCAATATTAAGTTCTATCATTTCTGGTTAAAATAGAGGCATCTTTTTTTGAATTTGCCAATAATGCCCAAAAGGATCTTTAATCGTACCTTGTCTGTAGCCATAATCATAATCTTTTGCAGGGTTTATTTCTAAAGCACCAGCGTTAATCGCTTGTTTCATTACGATATCTACATCAGGAACAAATAATTACTTTAGTTTGAAAAGAATATTTAAGATACATCAACTAGCATCCAATAGTTAAAATTGTTAAAAAGCATTGCAAATAATTTCCATGACCCCTACACTTTCAAAAATAAGAATATACCCTATAAAATCACTAGATCCAGTAGAACTATCTTCTGCGAAAATTGGAATACACTGCTTATTAGGTGATCGAAAATTTGCCATATTCAACCAATTTGGAAGTTTTATTAATGGGAAAGCTACTGGGTTGGTAAATCAGCTACAAACAAGTTTTGATGATCAATTGGAGAATGTTACTTTTAATAAAAGGGGTAGTTATGAAAAAATAATTTTTAATTTAAATACTGAAACGAATAAAATCGAATCTTTTCTTTCTCAATTTTTTAATAATAAAGTTAGCTTAGTTAAAAATGAAGAAGGCCGTTTTATGGATGTTCCGGTTGAAAGTGCTGTAACAATTGTGGCTAATGAAACATTACTACATCTTTCTGATCATCTTAATGATTCTATTGATACCCTCAGGCTAAGGTTTCGGGCAAACTTAGAAATTACTAATGCACCAGCTTATTGGGAAGAACATCTTGCGAATTACGATTCTGAAAATGGTGTTTCTTTTCAAATAGGTGATGTAAAGATGATCGGCAAAAGTTTACGTGCTAGGTGTAATGTGCCACCTCGTAACCCACAAACTGGGGAAACTGACAAAACTTTTATTAAACGAATGATAGCATCGAGACAAGAGAATATACCTTCCTGGAGTCAGATTACAAAAATGGATTCACTATATCATCTCTCAGTTGATACTTTTATCCCTGTTAGTGAAGCAGGTAAAGAGATAAAAATTGGCGACCTTGTACAACTTATTTAAGTATAAATAATTCCAGGCATTTCCAAGTTGTATTAAAAATTATTTTTAGGATTAGGTATTATAAACGCAAAGTGTTTTTAGGTAGTTGTAAGGATGTGGAATTTGATGAATCATTCTTTGTAAAACATCATTGAATAATCCCTTCCTTCTGTTTCTTCTGTTGAACCTGTATTCATATTCAG
>JANYEA010000112.1 GCA_025363385.1 Bacteroidota bacterium
TTACAAAGAATGATTCATCAAATTCCACATCCTTACAACTACCTAAAAACACTTTGCGTTTATAATACCTAATCCTATTTTTAGAACCTTTTTGCAACTTTTACGTATCTCTATTAAACTAGTAACCCAATTTCGAATCAAAAAACAAAAAATTGAAACTCAGCCCATCCAGAATACGATTCTTATTTGTTATACTAACAATAGCAAACCTCCCTTTATTGCATGCACAGGAAGAAACTGCTGCAAAATCGAGTAAGTCTATTTTTAAGGCCAAAACCAGCTATTTATCTAATTCGGTGTATAATGGCCGAAAAGATTCTCTGGAAGTACCTTACCTGAATTTTAGTTTAAAATACCTGAACAGTGGAGGATTCTACGCTGGTGCTGGTATTTCTTATTTAGTAAGTTCTTATGCCCAAAGAATAGACGCGTTTAATATTAATGCAGGTTATTTTAAGGAAATTAATGACCATTTCGATTTTTCGGTGAACCTCTCTAAAAGCCTTTATAATAGCAATAGCGTTTCGGTGATCTCTGAAATCCTGGGAAATGTAAGCGGCATTATTAGTTATACCAACAACTATTTTGATCTTTCTGCGGGTACTTTCTTAAATATAACTTCCAGTAAACCAGACCTGAGTTTTAATCTTAGCGCCTCACATTCCTTTAGTTTAGATCCGGATGAGCAATGGTCTTTAGAACCTGCATTTGATGTAAATTTTGGGACAAGACATTATTATGGTAGTTATATTGCCACCAGACAATCGAAGAAAGGAAAGGGTTTGATTTCTGGAGGTACCACTACGTCCGGGAATAGCAAAATTACCATTGAGAAAACGGTTACAGCCCTCAATACCGAAAAATTGGCCTTACTAGACTATGAAGTGTCTATACCCTTATACTATCGGGGGGCCAAATGGGGATTCTTTTTCGTGCCTACTTATGCTATTCCACAGAGCCCCATTACCTATGAAACTACTATTAAAACAACGATTACCGCAAATGGTAACAGCGTAACTACCACTAGAACCAATCCCTCTGTTGAGGGTTTGAGTAACGTGTTTTATGGAGAGATAGGAGTTTCGTTCAAGTTTTAACAAAAAGCATCCCAATTTTTGTATATACCTTTATGGTGTAATGAAAAAAGCGGTGGTTATATTGCTATTAATGATCTATGGTTCTGCAACCATGGGTACTACCGTACATTTGCATTATTGTATGAACAAAATGGTTGGCTGGAGTTTGGTAGATAACCAAGACCACCAATGCCATTCTTGTGGTATGGAAAAAAAAGGTGGATGTTGTAAAGATAGCAAAGCGCAAATTAAACTTGCTGACGATCAACAAAAAGCAGACCCAGCCCAAAGCATTGCTTTTAATAGCCATCTAATTAGTACGCAACCCATTGCTTCGGATTATTTATTAGCTGAAGTAGTTGCCACACAAATTATTTCCTTAAAAGGCAATTCTCCGCCGTTACTTCCCAAGCTGGAAGCACCCGAATTTCTTTGCGTATTTAGAATCTGATTTTCTTTCTATTGATTTTGAAGGATAGCGGGCATTTGCCATTCCTTCTAATTCATTGCATTTTTTATTAAATGCAATTGAACTTTATTCATGTTTCGGCTATGCCGACAAAAGAAAGAAAATGAAAAATTATATGATTCTGCTACTCGCTTTAGTAGCATTCAGTTTTACCGCAACAGCACAAAACAATACCTCAAAAGTTGATTACAAATCCATCTCTTTCAAAGTTTTTGGGGCTTGTGAGCAATGTAAAGACCGAATTGAAAATGGTTTAAAATTAAAGGGCATTCAGAAAGCTGTTTGGGATGTAGATTCTAAACAACTTGCCTTAGTATATAATCCTGCTATCATTACACTGGATAGGATTGAAAATAAAATTGTGGGCTTAGGACATGACCTGGATAATAAAAAAGCAAAAAAAGTAATTTACGATGCCCTGCCTAGTTGCTGCCATTACAGAGAAATTGATGAGCAGAAAAAAGCCATTCAATTAGACAGTAGTTTGGCTTTTAATACGCCCACGTATATTTCTCAGGTTGATTCGGTTTCCCATACTCCAGCAGTTCATATCCACAATAATATGGTGCAGGGATTAGTGATGGAAGTAACTTCCAATGGAAAATTTAAACCCCTTGCAAGTGCCAGTATCTATTGGCTAGGATCTAGTAAAGGCGTGGTTTCCGATAGTTTGGGGATTTTTAAAATTAAACTCGATTCTGCATTTACTAGATTGGTAGTGAGTTATACAGGGCTTCAGCCTGATACCATTTCAGTTACGGATGTGAATGAGTTAAAAATTATTTTGGCATCTAAAAATCAACTCAAAGAGGTAACTGTTAAGAGCCGCCAACGTTTCACATATGCCTCACCCATCAGTACTATTAGAACTCAGGTAATGACTGGCGGTGAATTATTAAAAGCGGCTTGTTGCAATTTGAGTGAAAGCTTCGAAACAAACCCATCAGTGGATGTTTCTTATAATGATGCAGTAACAGGATCTAAACAAATTCAGTTATTAGGTTTGAGTGGCAACTACACTCAATTAACAGTTGAAAATTTACCTGGCCCCAGAGGACTTGCTACACCGTTGGGTTTGAATTCTATTGCAGGACCCTGGATTGAAAGTATTCAATTAACTAAGGGTGTTGGTTCAGTGGCAAATGGATTTGAAAGTATTGCTGGTCAGATTAATGTTGAATTGAAAAAGCCTGAATCTGCCGAAAGGGTTTTAGCTAATCTCTACGTGAACGATCTGGGGAAAACAGATATTAACTTAAATCTTGCAGAAAAATTAAGTGCTAAATGGTCTACTGCATTACTGTTACACGACGATTTTTTAAAGAATAAAAATATTGACTTTAATCAAGATGGATTTCGCGATTTGCCAACTGGCAATCAATTGAGTCTGGTAAACAGGTATAAGTTTGATAATACCAAGGGCTTGCTTGCACAGTTTGGTATTAAGGTATTGAACGACCAAAAAGTAGGCGGTCAAACTGCGTATAATCCAGACATCGATAAAAACACCACAAATAATTATGGTTTAGGCATTAATACAAAACGATACGAACTGTTTGGTAAAATTGGGTACGTATTTCCCCAGCAAAAATTTAAAAGTATTGGTTTGCAAATAGCAGCCATTGATCACCAACAGGATTCCTATTTTGGTTTAACAACCTATAATGCCAAACAAAAGAGTTTTTATAGTAACCTGATCTATCAATCGATTATTGGTACTACCATTCATAAATACAGAGCTGGATTAAGTTTTCAGTATGATAATTATGATGAGAATTTTAAATCAGTGGTTTTTAGTAGAAAGGAAATAGTGCCTGGTGCATTCTTTGAATATACTTATACACCCACGGAAACCTTTAGTGCTGTGTTGGGCTTAAGGGCTGATCATAATAATTTATTTGGATCTTTTGTTACGCCAAGATTAAATCTGCGGTATGAGCCCATTAAGGGAACGGTTATTCGAGGAAGTTTTGGCAGAGGGCAAAGAACCGCAAATATTTTTGCAGAAAACAATAGTGTATTTGTAAGTGCCCGCCAGGTTTCGATCCTTACTACAGCAACAGGGAAAGCCTACGGACTAAACCCAGAAGTGGCCTGGAACAAAGGCATCAGCATCGATCAAAAATTTAAATTATTTACTAGAGATGCCAGCTTGAGTATCGACTTTTTTAGAAACGATTTTAATAGTCAGGTAGTAGTGGATGTAGAAAATGCAAGAGAAGTTAAATTCTATAACTTGAATGGAAAATCTTATTCGAATAGTTTTCAGGCTGAATTAAATGTAACGCCTATCAATAAGTTTGATGTAAGATTGGCTTATCGTTATTTTGATGTAAAAACTACTTATAGTGGTCAGTTATTAGACCGCCCATTAATTGCAAAGGATCGCGCCTTTTTAAGCTTCGATTATGCTACGGATAATGGTTGGAAAATGAACTACACAGTAACATATAATGGTAAAAAACGCTTACCCAATACCAGTGCTAATCCAGTGTCTTATCAATTAGAAACATACTCTCCCGATTTTTTTAACATGAATGCTCAGTTAACAAAATCATTTGGGAATAAAATACCCATGGACATCTATTTAGGAGCGGAGAACCTGGGTAAAATCTATCAGCAAAATGCCATAGTATCTGCTAATCAGCCCTTTGGACAATATTTTGATGCTTCCATGGTGTGGGGGCCAATCAATGGAAGAATGTTTTATATTGGCTGGCGAATAAAGATAAAATAAAAGGTAGTTGACAAATGGGCGAGCTGATGGATTAATATAAGGTTTTTTCTTGAAAACTCAAGTAATTTTTGAGTAATAGAATGGTTAACTTTATAAGCCTCAGCTCCCCCCATAAGACGGTTATATGCGTAGTACAAAATTTGGGGATACACGTTTATTACTTTTTACTATTATTGTTTTAATAGCATTAATCATTTCGTCTAAGCTCATTTATACGGAACTTAGAAATTCGATTGAATTATCTGATCAATCGAAAATTGAATTAAAAGTTTTAGATCAATTAGATAAATTAAATATTTCTCTAACTTATATTATTCGTAATGAGAAACCGTATGTTATTGCTCAAAACAAAAACAGTGTATTTGAAATAAAGCAAGGTTTTCTTATAGCAGATAATGCCATCGATAGCTTACGGGCTCCAGTATTTAGAACTAAAATTTATCCTGATGAAATTGATAGTTTAAGCATTTATTTTAAGAAGAAAAGTATTCTTTCAAATGTTATCATTTATCAGAGTTTACATAATAATCCGGATAGTGCGATCAAAATTTTACGAAGCTCTCTGGATAGTTTATTTGTAAACTACTTTTATATTCATTATAACGGCATTTACAATCGCATAAGGAAGAACTTAACCCTGAACCTGGAAAACCATATTACAGAAACGGTTAAAATTTATGTGATACTTTGGCTAGTAATAACTGTTGTGGTTTTTTTACTGCTTTTTATTATATTCAAATTATTGAATCAATTAAAGTTTAAAGATGATTTATTATTAAAAAATAAAACATTTTCAGATATCATCAATTTTAGCTCAGATGCTATTCTCATTCATGATTTAAATTTTAAAATTACTTATTGTAATAAAGCCACAGAAGATTTGTTTAATTACACGGTGAAAGATATTATCGGGAAGGACCCTGATATATTATTTCAAACAGTTGAAAGTAAAGTTGCACTCACTGATCGAATAAAGTCTATTAGCAAATTTGGATTCTGGATGGGTGAATTAGAACGAAAGGATTCAAAAGGAAATATTGTTGAATTACACCTTACACTAAATTCTTTTAAAGATTTTAAAGGGAATATAAAAGGATATTTTTCAATTTTAAGTGATATTACCAAACTAGCAAAAGCACAAAATGAAATAAAAGCCTTGGCAGATACGCTTTCTGATGTAAACCTACATTTAAGCGATCAGGTAAATACACAAACTGCTTTGATCAAAGATGTTTTCGAAAGGGTAAAAGAAGTGTTCATAGGAACTGATTCTGATTTTAAGATCAATTATGCAAGTAAACATATTGAATCGATCTTTGGATTGAGTTGGGTAACTGTAATTGGGATGCATGTACAAGAGTTTTTAACAAACATTGCAGGCCCAGATTTTGCAGATATTCCTCAAAAGACGTTTGAAAGTAACCGAAACAATAGTTTTGAATTTAAGAATCCTGAAACTGGGTATTGGTTTGAAGGAAACGTATATCCTTCAAAGAATGGAATATCCCTATATTTTAAAGACATTACTGAAAAAGTAAAATCTGAAGCTGAGGTTTTAAAGTCTCAAAAACTATACGAATTTATCAGTAAGGGAAATGAGACGATTTTAACTTCAAAACATGCAGATGAACTTTTTCAAAACATTTGTAATGTAGCCGTTTCGTTCGACGATATTCTTTTTTGTTGGATAGGGACTCCTGTATTAGAAGGCGGAAATCTAAAAGCTTTGAAATGGGCAGGCAAAGAAGAAGGCTATTTGTCTGTTATAAATTCAATTTCAACGAAAGACCTTCCTACTGGAAGAGGCCCGTCGGGTAAAGCATTTAGAGAAGGAAAATATTATTACAGTAATGATATTGCTACAGACACTGCCATGGAACTGTGGCGGGATGAAGCATTGAAAAGGGGATATCGTTCTTCCATTTCATTACCCATTAAGGTAAATCATAAAATCAGTTACCTATTTACATTATATACATCCTTACCTCACTTCTTTACCGAAGATCAGATAGGTTTGTTAGTAAATATTGCAGAAAATATCAGCTTTGCATTACAGGCTTTCTATGTAGCTGATTCCAAAAAAGCAGCAGATATGCAATTGCAAAAAGTATTGAAGGCAATTGAGCAAAGTTCTGCTTCTGTTGTGATCTCAGATATCAATGGAAATATTGAATATGTTAATCCAGCGTTTACTAGTTTAACGGGATATAGTTTCGAAGAAGTGCTTGGACAGAATCCTCGTATTTTAAAATCAGATCACACAAAATCTGAAGAATATAGTAATCTTTGGAATAATTTAAAGCACAAACAAGAATGGTCGGGCGAATTTTGTAATAAAAAGAAGAACGGGGAATTATATTGGGAATATGCGGTTATTTCACCTGTTTTGAATGAAGAAGGTGAAATAACAAATTATGTGGCAGTGAAAGAAAATATTACTGTGCAGAAAAACCTGCAGGAAGATCAGCGAAAATTAACGGAAGACTTGATCAGAAGAAATCATGATCTAGAAAAATTCTCTTATATCCTTTCTCATAATATTCGTGGACCACTTTCCAATATTCTTGGCTTAAATGATGCATTGAAACGAGAAAGTTCAAAAGGAATTGAACCAACATTACTTCAGGCTATTTCAGATTCTGCTATTTCTATGGATCATGTAATTAAAGATGTAACTCAAATTATTAATCGAAATAAATTGAGCCTGGAAGAAAAGAAAGAGATTATTTTTGAAAAATTACTAGTATCTGTGCGAAAAGACATGGGGCAATTTATGGAAGAAAAACAGGCGGTAATTGAATCAGACTTTACCCAAATCTCATCTATCAATTCTCTTGAATCGTATATCAATAATATTTTTTACCATTTAATTGTAAATGCTCTGAAATTCTCTAAAAAAGGAGAAGCAACTCGAATTCAAATATGGACAGAAGCTAAAGATGATAAAACTATTCTTCATTTTAAAGACTTTGGAATGGGAATTGACTTGAATCGATATGGAAAAGTTGTTTTTGGTTTATACAAAAGGTTCAACCTTTCAGTAGAAGGAAGAGGAATTGGATTATACTTAGTTAAATCGCAGGTAGACTTCCTGGGTGGTGATATTGAAATAAAAAGTGAAATTATGCAATGGACTGAGTTTATTATTAGTCTACCCAATTAAAGTTCTAAAATGTTATTGCAGAAATTCTATTAATTTTAAACTATCAAATAAAAGAATATGAAATCGATCAAATTTTTAATGATGGCATTTGTTACCATCTTATCTCTTTCTGTGATTGCCCAAACAAAAGAAGCGGCAAAAAAAATGGAAACTAGCAAATGTGGTTGCACAAAATGTGGATGTGCAAAGGGAAAATGCGATTGCAGTGCTACTTCTTGCAAATGTGAAAGTTGCAGCAAAGAATCAACTGCAAAATTTAGCTGCCCTATGCATGCAGATATTACTAGTGATAAACCTGGTAAATGTTCTAAATGTGGAATGGAATTAAAAGCAGGTACTTCAAAAGCAGGTCATAGTGCAATGAAAATGTATAGTTGCCCAATGCATGCAGATATTACTAGCGATAAGCCAGGAAAATGTTCCAAATGTGGCATGGACCTAAAAGCTTCTAAAGGCTAAATAAAAAAGGGAACAGTTTAAAGGAGGGCACTGAAAAAGTGTTAAGGAGTTAAAATTAAAAGGAGTAAAAACGCAAGTTTTTGCTCTTTTTTTTTATTTTGTGGTTGTAATTGAAAACATTGCCGAATGCTAGTTTTACAGAATAAAATTCAGCTAAGTGAA
>JANYEA010000117.1 GCA_025363385.1 Bacteroidota bacterium
TTCACTTAGCTGAATTTTATTCTGTAAAACTAGCATTCGGCAATGTTTTCAATTACAACCACAAAATAAAAAAAAAGAGCAAAAACTTGCGTTTTTACTCCTTTTAATTTTAACTCCTTAACACTTTTTCAGTGCCCTCCTAAATTGGAGACCCTTTTTTATTTCTGCTAACTATGAATTACTTTTTAGGTTTTGCCACAACGTTTTTCAATTCGTTGATCGCAATTTTTGGTACTACTACCTTATGTACTTTTCCAACCACTATGTCTTTTGCAAGTTTGAATCCCGCAGAAGCATACGTTTCTTCAGAAGTTCCAATTTTCGCTGTATAGTCTCCTGCATCAGCAATCCAAGAACTGCTGGCTGTTTGGAAAGAAGCCAGATCAGCAGCACCTAATGTAAAGCTCAATGTTTGTGAAGCACCTGGTGCTAATAAAGCTGTTTTAGCAAATGCTTTCAACTCAGAACTTGGCTTATCCAATTTGGTTGTTGGTGCACTTACATATAATTCAGCCACTTCTTTACCAGCTACAGAACCTGTATTGGTAATAGTTACAGAGGCTTGAATGGGTTCATTCATTACTGCAGCACTCAATTTCAAGTCACTAAACTTGAAACTGGTATAAGAAAGGCCATATCCAAACGGATAAGCTGTTTTCTTTCCAAATGAACTATAATAACGATATCCTACATAAATTCCTTCTTCATAGATCGCTTCAGCATCAACTGCTTTTTGCCCGAATAAAGCGGTTTTTTCAGTTCCAGGAATTTCACGTCCTGGGAAGTTTTTAGCGCTGATCTCATCATCATAGCTTAATGGGAAAGTAGTGCTCAGTTTACCTGAAGGGTTTACTTTACCAGAAATGATATCAGCTATTGCATTACCACCTTCTAAACCAGGCTGCCATGCTAACAGTATGCCATCTACATTATCGCGCCATTTTGTAACATCAACTACACCGCCAATATTTAAAACAACTACTACTTTCTTATTATTTGCATGGAAAGCTGCAGATACATTTTTGATTAGTGTTTGTTCTTTCTCAGTTAAATTATAATCATCCAATACTTTACGATCATTTCCTTCACCAGCATTACGACCGATTGAAACGATTGCGATATTTGATTCTGATGCTGCTTTTTGAATCAATTCATTAGATGCACCCATTTCAGCAATCGGCGAAGGAGGACTCATTAGGTCTTCCATCAAGCTTCTTACAGGTTTCTTTGCAAGTTCTTTAGCCACATAGTCACTATAAGTGCTATATACATTTGCATTTAAGGAATATCCAGCACGGAATAAACCATCTGCTAAAGGAACAGTATACATTCTATTTACATCTCCACTACCTGTACCACCAGCAATTAAATCCATTGCATTATTTCCAAAAACAGCAACAGCAGTTCCTTTTTCAATAGGCAAAGCTTTTGAAACGTTTTTCAACAACACCATGCTTTCAGTTGCAGCCCAACGTGAAATTTGAGCGTTTGCTTTTAAAGGAGGCGCATCAGTGAATTTATAGCCTTTGAAAGTTGGAGTCAATAATACAAGGTTTAAAATTTCTGTTACGTTTTGATCCAGAACTTTCTCATCCAATTCACCCTTTTTAACTGCATCTAATACCGCAGTTTTTTGTTGAGGAGTTCCAGGCATGATCAAATGATTGTTTGCTTTTTGTTGTCCTACTACATTTTTACCACTAAACCAATCAGTCATGATCATTCCTTTAAAACCAAGGTCTTCACGTAAAATTGTATTCAGCAACTCCGGATTCTCCGAAGTATAAGGACCATTTACTAAATTGTAAGAACTCATGATAGTCCAAGGATTCGATTGCTTCAACATGATCTGCCAACCTTTTAAGTAAATTTCTCTCATAGCTCTTTCGCTCATGATTACATTAACTGTATTTCTGTTGTTTTCATTATTATTGGCAAAAAAGTGTTTAGCTGAAACGCCGATGCCATTAGCTTGAACACCATTTACAATTGCTGCTGCCATAGTACCTGTAATCAAAGGATCCTCTGAATAATATTCAAAATTTCTTCCACCCAATGGATTACGGTGAATATTCATGCCTGGACCAAGTATCACATCAATACCAAAGTCTTTTGCTTCTTTACCATACGCATCACCTACTTTGCGAAGTACTGCTGTATCCCAGCTTGATGCCAATAAAGTTCCAACTGGCCATGCGGTTGCATAATAAATACGACTCTTACCGCCATTAAAAGCATGCGTTCCTGCAGGTCCGTCACACACCACAATAGCAGGAATACCCAAACGCGGAATAGCCATTGTTGTACCTGCTGCACCTAAAACTCTTTTCTGTGCTGCGGTAGGTTCAGCACCACCACCCATTCCCGGGAAAGCCATACCTGGTAAGAACATACCCTGGCCTATTACCAGATCAACTTTTTCTTGTAAAGTCATAGCCTTTACTACATCTGCAACTGGATTTTTTCCGAGTTGAGGAAAAGCTTGTTGACTAAAAGCAGTAGTTGCCATTAATAGCAAACCCAACATGCCAGCCATTTTGGTGAAATTTTTTTTCATTGCAATCGTTATTAACGTTTATATGTTTGTGTCAATCTGACGCAAAGTAATATTTCTTTTTAATATTTCATAGTTAAATCCAAAGAAATGGGTCACCAGACGCAATATGGGTAATGGGAAGGCCTGGAAGTTTGGGACTTAACCATTCTACAAACAATTCCATACCTGGCTCTTCGCTCACTGAATGTCCTAATACAATCAGGGCAGTTTTTGAACCCATTTGTCTGGCATCCCTTAAATATTCGGCTGTTTCCCATTCAACCAATTCTCCGATTACCAAAACATCTGGGTTATTTTTTTCAATCATGTTAATATGAGCCTGCTCTCCCCAGGCACCCGGTAATAAAGCTATTATGCTGCATTTTTGCTGTAAATCACCCATAGTTCGAACATGCTGAATAGATAAGTTAGATTTTAACTGACCAATCAATTGTTCGAGTGTAATGGAAGGAATCTCTAGAAGTGAGTCACCCTTTTTTTGATAGGTTTGCCAATTCATTTTTTTCTTTACACCCAAACTGATCATATCGGGTTGCATAAAATGACTAAAGTCGTGAAAACGCCAAATAACAATTCCATTTTTCTCTAGGAAGGCCTTTTTTTTCTGAATCATTGTATTGATTTCCTGCTTAGCCAAATTATCAGTTGCACTATAGAATGTGGGTTCATGTGCTATGATGAAGTTTGCTTTTAGTTTGATGGCTTGTTCAATTACTGCAACTGTAGGAAACATAGTGCTCACTATCCCGGTTACTATTTGATCGGGCGAACCAAATTTGATCGTATCTACCGTTTCCTTAAATGCACTGAGTTTTGTTTCTTTGATGATCAGATCAATGATATTTTGAACCGTATAGATCTCGAATTGATTCGTTCTATTTTGTGCAATAGAAAATCCTGGAAGGTTTAGTAATGCAGTTCCACCCAGTACCCATCCAGTATTCCGAATAAAATTTCTTCTATTTTGAGCATTTGATTCAAAAAAATTAAAAGGCAACATCGTTTTCATTTTTATGGTGAAAGGCAATTGGTATCTATAATATAAAACTCTCGTACAGGCAGTTGATCGTATTCTTTATAAGACCATTAAAACCATCTTCGTACTTAGGGCCACAACCATTTGTAATAACTACAAATCCGAATTTTTCTTTTGAATTAAAAAACATGCCACTATACAACCCATATGCAGAGCCAGTATGACCTTTCATAGTCTTTCCCTTAATCAAATTTTCTTGTGTTTCAATAGCCATACCATATCCATCTTCTTCAGAAACTTTTTTCTGCATTTCGCGAGCACTTTTTTTCGACATAATCTTTACACCCTGATACTTTCCAAGCCTACTATGCATGATCATATATTTAGCCAAGTCTGTAGCTGATATTTTCATCCCGCCAGTTGGTGAAAATATTGGGGTAGACTTCCCCGGCACATAGTTTGCAATTTCAGTTCTTCGGGGCGCATATGCATTGGGGGATGAAATGAATTTTGCAGAGTCGGTATTATATTCATAAATAGTAGCAAACCTTTTATTGTCAAGCGAATCCACACAATATCCGCCGTATAATTTCAAAGGATCCAGAATATGGTGTTTTACATACTGATCAAAACGTTCTCTAGAAATTTTTTCAATGATCGTACCAGTAATATTATAATTCAAATTGCAATACATATAACCCTTTCCCGGTTCGTAGTTATTATAACATTTAGCCCAATTGGGATTAGTTGCAGGATTGATACTGTCTAATGAGAAATAACCCTCACTATCATTGATGGAAGAACGATGCTGTAAAAGGGTTCTAAGGGTTATTACTGTTTCTGGGAACTTTGGATTTCGAATTGTAAAACCTATTAAATTACTCACATCATCGTCTAGAGAAACCTTCCCTGCTTCTGCCAATTGCATGATCGAAGTGGTTGAAAATGATTTGGATATTGAGGCAATTCGAAAAATACAATCATCAGTCAAGGGTTGTTTTGTTTCCAGTTCTTTATATCCAAAAGAGTGGGTATAGATGATTTTATTATTCTTTACCACTGCCACAGCAATTCCTACTACATTGGTTTGTTGCATAATGGTTTGAATGCCAGCTTCTGCTTTTTCTGCTTGTGCAAAAGCATTCAATGTTAGAAGTAACGATAAAACAAAAATGGGGAAATATGCTTTACTTTTCATGATACTAAATTTATGAATTAACTTTATTTTTAGCCTACGATTTATTTCCATTAACCGATTGCCATAAAAAAATAAATATGAAAAAAAATTTCTTTCTCTTACTTGCTATGCCTTTTCTTGCAAACGCTCAAGTAAAATGGGTAGAGAATGATCTTACTGAAGGGATCAAAAAAATTAAAGTCAATAACCAGATCACACTCGGATATAATACTCACTCCGGTGTAAAGATCATTATAAAAGATGGTCTGCCATTCAAAGATCTAAACAAAAATGGTGCATTAGATCCATATGAAGATTGGCGCTTACCTGTTAGCGAACGTGCAAAAGATCTTGCTTCGAAAATGACTGTAGATGAAATTGCAGGTTTGATGTTATACAGTGGGCATCAGGCAATCCCAGTAGCAGCTGGTGGATTTTCAAGGGGAACATACAGAGGGAAAATATTCGCAGAAAGCGATGCTAAACCATATGATCTTTCTGATCAGCAAATAGCTTTTCTCACAAAAGATAATTTACGACATGTGCTCATTACAACGGTCGAAAGCGCTACTACTGCTGCCCTTTGGAACAACAAAGCACAAGCATTAGTGGAAGGAATGGGTAAAGGCATTCCAACCAATAATAGCACTGATCCAAGAAACGGAGCCAATAAAGATGCCGAATACAATGCTGGCTCAGGGGGGTAATTTTTCAGTGGCCAGAAGAACTTGGATTAGCAGCAACCTTTGATGCTGCCATCACCAAACAATTTGGTGCAATTGCATCTAAGGAATACAGAGCTCTTGGAATTACAACTGCCCTTTCACCACAAATTGATCTGGCTACAGAACCACGTTGGAATCGTTTTGTAGGAACTTTTGGAGAAGATCCAAAATTAGCCACTGATATGGCAAGGGCTTATGTGGATGGATTTCAAACATCACCCATTTCTATTGATGCCTATCAGGGTTGGGGAAATAAAAGTGTGAATGCAATGGTAAAACATTGGCCAAGTGGCGGACCAGAAGAAGGCGGTAGAGATGCACATTTTGCTTATGGAAAATTTGCAGTTTACCCTGGAAACAATTTAGAAACACAAATGAAGACCTTTACAGAAGGTGCATTTAAATTAGAAGGGAAAACCAAGAAGGCTTCTGCTGTGATGCCTTACTATACTATCTCTTTTAATCAGGATAAAAAGAATGGAGAAAATGTTGGTAATGGTTTTAGTAAATACATTATCACCGATCTTTTAAGAAATAGGTTTGGTTACGATGGTGTGGTTTGTACAGATTGGTTGATTACTGCCAACGAAGGAGCAAAGCCCAGCGTTTTTTCTGGTAAATCCTGGGGAGTAGAAAAATTAAGCATCGCCGAGCGTCATTATAAAGTATTGATGGCAGGTGTAGATCAATTTGGTGGAAACAACGACGCAAAACCAGTATTAGAAGCCTATCAAATGGGTGTGAAAGAACATGGCGAAAGCTTTATGCGCAAGCGCTTTGAACAATCAGCTATACGTTTACTCTTAAATGTATTTAGAGTTGGCCTGTTTGAAAATCCTTACTTAGATCCAACTGAGACAAAATCAATTGTAGGCAATCCAGATTTTATGAAAGCGGGTTATACAGCTCAATTAAAATCAATCGTACTCATCAAGAATCAAAACAAAACTTTGCCGATTCAAAAAGGTAAAACCGTGTATGTTCCTAAAAGAACTACACCAGCAAGCGCAAATTTTTTCGGACAACCATCTCCCGAAAAAACAGAATATCCAGTAAACTTACAATTGCTTAAAAAGTATTATACCATAACGGATGATCCCTCAAAAGCAGACTTTGCAATTGTATTTATAAAAAGTCCGATTAGCGGTGGTTATAGCGATGCAGATAGAGCAGCAGGTGGAAATGGATACCTACCCATTAGTTTGCAACTAAAAGATTATACCGCAACCGAAGCAAGGCCGCAAAGTATGGCTGCTGGTGATCCAGTGGTAGACCCAAACATCACGAACAGATCTTATTTAAACAAAACCAATAAATCAAATAGTTACCCCGATTTGAACACCATTTTAGAAACCAAAAAATCGATGAATGGGAAACCCGTAATCGTTTCAGTTAGCATCACTAACCCAATGGTATTTGGCGAGTTTGAAAAAGAAGTCGATGCTATTGTTGGTGAATTTGGAGTTCAGGTTGAAGCTTTGATGGATATCGTTTCTGGCAAAGTAGAACCATCTGGTTTGTTACCCATGCAAATGCCTATCAATATGAGTACCGTTGAAAAACAATTTGAAGATGTACCCCATGATATGATTCCATATAAAGACGCCAATGGTCATGTATACGATTTTGGTTATGGCTTAAATTGGAAGGGTATCATTCAAGATGCAAGAACTGAGAAATATAAAGTTCAAAAGAAAACAAGATAAATGGGGATTAAAAAGGAGGTCTGCCATTAGACCTCCTTTTTATTTAAGCTAAATGATGTTCTACAACAATACTTGTTTTTAAAAGTTTTGAGATCGGACAATTTAATTCTGCGTCTTTCACTTGTGCCTCAAAAACAGCAAGATCAATTCCGGGAACTTCTGCATGCAAGATTAATTTCGATTCTACAATTGATCCGTCTTGAAAATTCACTTCCGACTGCACATCTAATTTTGTTGGAACAAATCCAGCAGCAGTTAAATTAAAACTCAGCTTCATTGCAAAACAACCTGCATGAGCTGCACCAATCAATTCTTCCGGATTGGTTCCGATTCCATCTTCAAAACGAGTGTTGAAAGAATATTGGGTTTGGTTCAAAACCCCACTTTGGGTAGAAAGAACACCTTTCCCCTCTTTACCTGATCCTTGCCAAACGGCATTTGCTTTTCTTACCATGATAATTTATTTTTAATGTGAAAGAGAATTCCCAGCCAAACTAAACTTTTTATAAGAAAGATGTCATATATGATGTATCAAAAAATAAAAAAATTTATTTTCATTTATAAACAAGCAGATTTTTTCAAAATATTCTAATAAATCCTGTTTTTTACCACAGTAGATATTGATTTAACACTCTCAAAACTATTCGCTTACGATTAAACATTAACTAGCTTTGCACAATTTTAACAAAGAACAACTAAAACAATTTAAGTACTTTAACAAACTATTTCCAACTCGAAAAATGGTTTACTTCATAAACTTTACTTTGTAGAAGAAAATTGATGGATGAAAATATAAATTATTTCGCAGCTCCTGATAATAGTTTTATTTAAATGATCACTTATGAAATTGAATATTTTTAAACAAATTATTTTATTTATAGCCCTAATATCTGGAATGCAATTCTCAGTTTCAGCACAAGAAAAAATCTCTAACTGGACTCCAGAAGTACAGAAGGAACTTTTTGGTTATTGCGAAAAAAATGTATTGATTAACGAACTGAATATTCCTGAAGAAAAAGCTGATAAAATTGGGCAATTAAACTATTGGGCAACACTGCAAAAATTTAAGGTACAAGAAAATACTAACGATACTTTTGCAACTTCCAATGAAGTAGAAGCAGAGCTAATAAAGAAGTATAAAGCACTTTCTATCTCAAACGAGCAATTAAAATCTTTGATGGAAAGAAGAAAAGCAAATACAAATGCGGATGCTTGCCCGCTTGTTACCTTTAGCTTTAACCCCCAATATGATACTGCACAAAAAGCTCAAATGCTTCTCAATTTCAAAGCTAAATACAGAAAGGATCTGATTGCAAAAGCTGGTGTTAATGGAAGGCAGGCAGATCAACTAATTGATGCAGAAGTATGGAAACAAAAAGAAGCTTGTAGTATTTCAAAAATCCCGGTTACCGATTTTAATCGAATCAGAAAAACGGTAGAGATGTATCATATGTTAGAGCGGAAATATAAATTAGTTGACATGACCGATCAGCAAAAATCTGCTGCAATTGCATTTTTAAAACAAGTTCAATAAATTCTTAGATTATGTTATATCGTATACCCATATTCATTTTATGTTTCCTGCTCTCAATACAATTATTATTTGCACAAAATTTTCATTCGGTAGATAGCATTATTGAAAAACAAATTCAGCAACAGAAAGTTTCAGGCGCCGTTGCAATGATTATTTATAAAAACAAAGTAGTATTAGACAAGGCCTATGGCTTTGCAGACATTTCAAATCAACAACCAATGACAACGGGATCTATTTTCAGGATAGCATCCCAAACAAAAGCCATTGTATCTATTGCTTTTTTACAATTAGTAGAACAGGGTAAAATTGGATTAGATGACCCGATTGAAAAGTATATTCCAGCATTCCAAAACCAACAAGTAGCGGTTGTGGAAAAAGATACGATCAAGCTGGTTAACAGAAAAAGGTCTGTTACTATTCGAGATCTATTAAGTCATCAATCTGGTATTTCATCATCAGATGAATACCCTAAACTAAAAAAAATATTTGCACAATATCAATTAGATAAGCCGCTGAATGTGGCTTTCAAATCACTTCAGGACGAGGTAGCTCAAATTGCAAATATGCCCTTAGCACACCAGCCAGGAGAGAGATTTAGTTATGGATTAAGCACTAACGTACTAGGCAGACTCATTGAAATTGTTTCTGGAATTTCATTAGACAATTATTTAAAGGAGTATATTTTTAAGCCTCTTCAAATGAAGGATACTTATTTTTATTTACCAAAAGAAAAACAAAACAGGTTGGTAAAAGTGTATAGAAATACCAGACCCGATAGTTTACAAGAAGTAACTACAGCAATGTATCCCATCAATTATCCTAATACTGAAAACAGCAAATACTATTCAGCCATTGGTGGTTTGGTTTCAACCACTCACGACTATGCGCTCTTTTTAACTTGCCTTCTTAACGATGGTCAATATGCAAAAAACAAACAACTAATTGGCAAGCAAATCTTACAACAGTTTACAAGTAATCAATTAGGTGAAAAGACTTTTATTTTTGGAGGTATGAAGTCTTTGAACAATTTTGGTTTAGGCGTTGGTTTAACCACAAAACAAGGAACTATTTTAAATAATGCTTCTGAGGGAAGTTTTTTTTGGGGAGGTGCTTTTAATACTGCCTATATGGTTGATAAAAAGCGCAACCTGATTACTTTATTTTATTTTCAAAGAACTCCTTTTGATCTTCCTCCTGTTTTATCTGGTTTAGAGAAACAAACCATTTGGGAAATAGATCAATTAAAATGAAATTGATAATTGTTTTTTCCTATTTTAACTTTATATAGAAATATAATCCTATTATGAAAAATTTTATGCTCAGCATTTGCCTTCTTTTTTTGGGATTGGGTGCTTACGCCCAATCGGTTTACGATAATGTGAATCTTAGAATGATGCTGTATCCCAAATTTCAAGTGAGTGAAGTATTTTTAAAAAATGGAGATATTGTAGAAGTGGGTTTGAATTATAATCTCGAAAGGCATCAATTGATTTTTATAGAGGAGAAACAATACAAAGAACTGGCTGGTTTAGAAACTATTGATAGTGTGCATATTTTAGGAAAAAGTTTTGATTCTAAAACCAATAAAGAGATTATTACGATTATTAAATTCATTCCTATTAACGACAAAATATACCAATGCACTAGTTATGATGGACTACTTGTACTTTTCGATTATATCGTAACTCCCGCAGATTATACAGCAGATCATAATGGTGGTCATAAAGATGAGACTTCACAAATTAGCAATACTATTACTGGTGCTAATTCTATGAGAGTTTACAAAAATAACAATAATGTAAATATGATTCCTATTTATTGTTACAAGGAAAAAAATACTTTAATAGAAATTAAACAAACAAAACAACTCGCCAATTTATTTAAGATTGATAAAACCCTTTTAACAGGTTATATTGGTCAAAAACATGTAAACATTTACCAGGAAATGGATGTAATTAGATTGTTAGACTGGCTAAAAAAGAGCGCTACTAAAAAATAGTTATTGAGTTTTCCAATCCCATAATACAATATCCCAACCTATTCCGTCAAAATATAATTCATCAATTACCTGGAAGCCTGTTTTTTTATGGGCTTTCAATGACCGCTGATTTGCCTGTGCCACATCGGTAATTAAATATTCGTATTGGTCGGCATAGCAGTCTTTGTAGAATTGATACATCTGATCCACTAAGCCGATACCACGAAAACCCTTGCCTACGCATAATTGTCCAACCACCACATAATTTGAATTACATAAATTTTGCGAATGAAATTGCAAACGGTCGATCGTATTAAATAAATCTGCCAACAATGGGTGCTCTTCGCGTATGCTTTTTAAGGCAACCAAAGCATAACCAACTACTTTCCCTTCAGACACTGCAATAACAGAAGGGGCTTCATCGTGCATCTTTTGTAAAAAATCGATACTGTATTCTGCCATCAAGAATCCTTGCTCATCGGCCTCTGTTTGGGTTAAGTTTTTGCGCAAATTTTCTTGTTGCAACATTTGTATGCCTTTAATTTCTGCTTCGTTAGTAACCAACTTTATTAACACCATATTACTTGCTTGAAAATCAAATATAATACGTTTTTATTCTACCTATTTTGATTAACTTCAACGATGTCTTTGGTTGGTATTTTTTAGATAGATATAATGTTTTAACCGAGTATTATTAGATTATGCACAAATCAACATTGTTTTTTTTAATCGTTCTTATTTCATCGAATCTGTTAGCGCAGAATATTAAAAGCAACGATGAACCTTCTTCCTTAATCACAAACGTTCAATTAATTGATGGTACTGGAACGCCAAGTAGAAAGGCATCTGTTCGATTTTCAGGTAATAAAATTCTGGAGGTTGGCAATTTAACAGCCTTAAAAGGCGAGGTAGTAATAAATGGAAACGGGATGGTTCTGGCACCCGGTTTTATTGATAGCCATAGTCATATCGGAGGCTCTCTCGCTAAGTTTCCCGAAGCTTTAGCAGATCTGAATCAAGGTGTAACCACTATAGTTTCTGGGCAGGATGGCTATGGTTCTTATGTAGATAGTATGAAGGCTGGTATCGCTAGAAAACCTATCGCCATCAATATTGCAACCTATACAGGGCATACAGATCTTCGTGAAAAAGTGTTGGGTATTAATCAAATGAACAGACCCGCAACTGATAAAGAGATCGCAGCCATGCAAGCCATCTTATTATCGGAATTAAAAAAAGGTTCCTTGGGTTTATCTACCGGACTTGAATATGAAGGAGCCTATTTTTCGAGCCGTAATGAAGTGATGGAACTGGCCAAGACTGCTGCTGCAGAAAAGTCGAGATATATTAGCCATATCCGCAGTGAAGACATTGCTTTAGCAAATGCTCTTGAAGAAATTATTGCTATTGGTAGAGAGGCTAAATTACCCGTACAGATTTCCCATATTAAATTAGCGCTGAAAGACGATTGGGGAAAATCATCAAACATCATTGCGCAATTACAAACTGCACGTTTAAATGGTGTAGACATTACGGCAGATTGCTATCCCTATGAATTTTGGCATAGTACATTAAAAGTATTATTTCCAAAAACAGATTATACGAATCCCGTTAGCGCACAATATGCAGTAGACCATACTTTCGATCCTACTCAATCAATCCTTATCCGTTTTGCACCTAATACCAGTTACGCAGGGAAAACAATTTCTCAGATTGCTGAAATGAGAAAGGAGATACCTGCAAAAACTTTAATGGGTTTAATTGCAGAAGCAGATGCTTATGAAAAAGCGCATCCAGATGTGAGTGGAGTAGAAGCTTTGGTAGCAAAATCCATGACCGATTCAGATGTGATTAATTTTCTTTCCTGGGCCAATACCAATATATGTTCCGACGGATCAAACGGCGGCCATCCAAGAGGTTACGGTTCCTTTACAAGGATTCTTGGTAATTATATACGCGATAAAAAAATCATGAGTTTAGAAACTGCCATTCAAAAAATGACTAGTCTTTCTGCAGAGCATGTGGGTATCAAAAACCGTGGTGTTATTGCAGCAGGTTATTTTGCAGACTTTGTATTATTCAATCCGGTAACAGTAAAAGACAATGCTAGTTTCAAAGATTCTAAAGCATTATCTGATGGTATAGAAAAAGTATGGGTAAATGGCGTATGTGTGTACAATGATAAAAAATCAACAAATCAATATCCAGGGACCTTCATAGGTAGATAAAAGAAAGATGAACATGGAAACAGAAAAGAAAAAACCAGGTGCCATAGTTTTAACCAATGGATACTTGGCAAGACCCGATGCTAAAACAGCACATGGACTTATACGAGGTACGGAACGATTTAATATCCTTGCAGTAATAGATCCTGAATTTGCAGGGCAGGATGCAGGCACCGTATTAGATGGCAAACACCGCAACATACCTGTGTTTGATACGGTTGCGAACGCCATCACAGAAGTACATGATATTGAATTTTGTATTATTGGCGTAGCCACTGTTGGTGGCATATTGCCAGATAGTTTCTTGCCAATACTTGAATTGTGTATTCTTAACGGGATATCCATTGTAAATGGTTTACATGAATTTTTAAATGACAAACCAGAGATTGTTGCACTTGCAAAAAGACATCAGGTTACCATTACCGATGTACGCAGACCAAAAGCAAGAAAAGACCTGCACTTCTGGACGGGCGATATTTTACATTTAAAAACACCAGTTGTTGCCGTAATTGGTATGGATTGTGCCATGGGTAAAAGAACCACCTGTAGAATGATACGGGAAGCAGCCAATCAAAATGGCATGAAAGCTGAAATGATTTATACGGGTCAAACAGGCTGGCTTCAAGGGGGGGAATTTGGATTTGTTTTCGACACTACAGTAAACGATTTTATTTCTGGCGAACTGGAACACGCCATTTTAAGTTGTGATGAAGCAAAGCATCCTGATATAATTTTATTAGAAGGCCAATCAGCACTGAGAAACCCTTCCGGACCTTGCGGATCAGAGTTATTGATTTCCGGAAACGCAAGGCATACTGTTTTGCTAGTTGCACCTAAAAGAAAGTATTACGAAGATCTACCAGAATGGGGGCCCATTCCAAGTATCGCCTCTGAAATAGAATTGATCAAGCTACTGGGATCAAAAGTAATTGCATTAGCCATAAATACAGAACACTGTAGTTTAGAAGAAGCTTTAGCATTTCAAAAAGCCTACGAAGCAGAATTTAAGCTGCCAGTTTTATTACCCATACAACAAGGTGTAGATGCCTTGATACCAGAATTGAAAAAAATAATAAATAGCATCTCATGAAAATAAAATCTGTTCATTCTTGGTTAAGTCATTTACCACTTACCAAATCATATACCATTGCCTACAAAACCATCTCAGATACAGAGGTTGTTTTTTTAGAAATTACTTTAGAAAATGGCATGTCTGGTATTGGTGCAGCAAATCCTTTTGCAGACGTGGTTGGTGAAACGCCACAAAACACGCTTGCCAATTTGCAATCTGGTTACCTGGATCAAATTATTGGAAAAGACATTCGCTTTTTTAATGAGATCATTGATCAGGCTTCCTTACACTTTCCCAAACAACCTGGCACCATTGCTGCAATTGATATAGCATTACATGATCTATTCGGAAAATTTTTGAATATTTCAGTGCTGGATTTTTATGGTTCAAAAGTAAATGCACTTCCTACTTCTGTTACCATTGGTATAAAAGAAACCAAAGAAATGCTCATTGAAGCGGAAGAATATTATAAACTAGGTTTTAAAATATTGAAGATTAAAACCGGTCTAGATGTGGATGCCGATATTGAACGTGTTCGTTCTATCACAGAAAAATTTTCAAAAAGAATGCTGATTCGGGTGGATGCCAATCAAGGTTATTCCTTAAACGATTTGAAAAAATTTATTAGTCATACCGATTCTTCCACCCTAGAACTCATAGAACAACCGGTTAAAACGGGTCAGGAATCTGTTTTACATTTAATGGGTTTAGAAGACCGAAAAAAACTAGTGGCAGATGAATCTTTGCTTGATGCAAAAACTGCCTGGCAGCTTTCATTGCTTCCGCAATCTTTTGGCGTTTATAATATCAAACTTATGAAATCTGGTGGTATCAAGGGTGCCAGAGAAATTGCCACCATTGCTAAAAATGCCGACATTGATTTATTTTGGGGCTGTAATGATGAAAGTATTGTAAGCATCACAGCTGCATTGCACGCTGCTTATTCTTGCAGTAACACAAAATACCTCGACTTGGATGGGAGTTTTGATTTAGCCAAAGATTTAGTAGAAGGTGGATTTGAACTGAAAGATGGTTATATGTATCCGAGTAGTTTACCAGGTTTAGGTATCAAAAAAATAGACTAATTCATTTTTAATCCCATACATTTTGCAAAAACTAACCGCTTCACTCGGACTGCGTTCGGCCATCTTTGTAGTGATCAGTGTGATTTTAGGATCTGGTGTATTTAAGAAAGTAGCTATGATGGCTGCCACACTTCAATCGCCACTTTTGGTTTTACTATGTTGGGTACTTGCTGGCATCATTAGTTTAGCGGGTGCGCTATGCACAGCAGAAATGGCGGGTATGTTTCCGAATTCGGGTGGTGAATATTTTTACTTCCAGAAAGTATACAACCGCTTTTTTGCCTACATCTATGGATGGGCCAATTTTGTGGTTTTAAAAACTGCTTCCATTGCTGCCCTGGCATATATTTTTGCGCAATCTTTCAATAGTATTTTTCCGCTTCCGGATTTTTCTTTAAATCACAGTTCTACTGGTGCTGTGGTGATCGATAATCTGTCTGTAAAGTTATTAGCTTCTTTTTTATTGGTTATGCTCACCTATATTAATTATAAAGGCATTCAATACGCAGAGAAACTCAGTAGAGTTATGACGGTCCTAATGTTATCGGCGGCGGCTGTGATTGTTGTGGCAGGATTCTCTGCACCCATGGGCAGGCTGAGTAATTTAACTACCCCAAGCATTCATGCAGATCATAGTTGGACTTATTGGCAAATTATCAAAGCCATTACCATTGCCAGCTTAGGAGCTTTCTGGGGTTATGAAGGATGGAATTGTGTCGGTTTGATTGGAGAAGAAATCAAAAACCCAAAACGAAATCTGCCTTTGTCATTAGGGATTGGAACACTGATTATTATTCTTGTGTACGTGTTACTCAATCTGGTATATCTCTATGTTTTGCCCATTGATTCCATCATTGAAATGAGTAATCATCCCAATCAAATTGCAGCAGTAGAAGTAATGAAAGTAGTATGGGGCAAATGGGGTGAACTCTTTGTGGCCGTATTAATTCTGGTTACTACTTTCAACGCAACCAATAGCACCATTTTAACTTCTGCCAGGCTTTTTTATGCGATGGCTCGTGATAATAATTTTTATAAACCTGCGGCTATCATTCACCCCACATTTAAAACACCTTCTGTGGCATTATTTTTACAAGGTATCTGGTCGGTACTATTGATCTGGTCTGGCACTTTTGATCAGCTCACAGATATGCTAATTTTTTCAGCTTTTATTTTTTATGGAGCTACTGCGTTGGCTGTTATTTTAATGCGTAAACGTTTACCAAATGAGCCAAGGTTTTATAAAGTATTTGCTTATCCTATTACACCCCTATTCTTTATTCTATTCTGTGCATTACTAATTACCGTTACCCTACAAAATCAACCAAAAGAAGCATTATCAGGATTGGCACTAATTGCCACAGGTATCCCCTTTTATTTTTTCTGGAAAAGAAAAGAGGGTTAAAATTATTGAAAAGCGATCCCGATTTTTCTTTTTAAAAGGATCTCAGTTATTTCTGTCAATATTTCCGGATCATCAATAGTAGAAGGTACTGTATGTGGTGCGCCATCTGCTATCATACGCATTGTTTTTCGTAATATTTTTCCACTTCTGGTTTTTGGAAGTCTTTTAACCAGTATTGTATTTCTAAAATATGCCACAGCTCCTATTTGATCACGTACTAATTGCACTAATTCATTTTCTAATTCAAGCTCTTCTTTAGGATGATTATCTTTTAAAACAACTAAGCCAATAGGACGCTGACCACGTAATTCATCTGCAATACCAATTACTGCGCATTCAGCAATAGCAGGATGGTGTGATATAATCTCTTCCATTTCTCCAGTACTTAACCTATGGCCAGATACATTAATTACATCATCGATTCTACCCATAATATAGAAGTATCCCTCTTTGTCTTTATGGCCTCCATCACCTGTTAAATAATAACCTGGAAAACGATAGAGATAAGATTCCTTAAACCATTCATCATTTTTCCAAAGTGTTTGCAAACATCCCGGTGGCAAGGGTAATTTTACAGCAATATATCCTTCTTCATTATCATTAAAAATGCTGTTACCATCATCTTCTAATATTTGAACATCAAAACCACAAATAGGTTTTCCGGCACTACCTGCTTTTGTGGGCGACTGATCGATGCCTTGCATCATACCCAACATTGGCCAACCACTTTCTGTTTGCCACCAATGATCTATAACAGAAATATTTAAAAGGTCATACACCCAATGATAAGTTGCGGGATCACATCTCTCACCTGCCAGAAATAATGTTTTAAGATTTGATAGATTTTTGTTTTTAAGTAATTCACCATCTGGGTCTTCTTTCTTAATTGCCCTAATAGCAGTAGGTGCTGTAAACATAGATTTTACTTGATGTTCAGCAGCAACACGCCAGAACTCTCCAGCATTTGGTGTTCGAACTGGTTTACCCTCAAAAAGAATGGTTGTACAGCCATGTATCAAAGGCCCGTATACAATATAACTATGACCAACAACCCATCCTATATCGCTTGCAGCCCAAAATACTTCACCAGGAACTGCATTATAAATATGTTCCATACTATATTTTAAAGCCACTGCATAACCACCAGTATCACGTACAACTCCTTTGGGCTTACCAGTTGTTCCAGAAGTATATAATATATACAGTGGGTCGGTCGCAAAAATCGCAGTACAAGCTGCGGGAGTTGCAGACTGCATTAGTTCCTGCATATCGATGTCTCTGTCTTCACCCATTTCGGCAGAATACCCTTCTCTTTGATATACGATAACATTTGTGGGTTTGTGATAGGCTTCCATTATTGCATGATCAACCAATGGCTTATAAGCAATTTTTTTATCGAATTCAATACCAAATGATGCTGTAATAATCGCTTTTGGTTCAGCATCATTAATTCGAATGGATAATTCATGGGGAGCAAATCCACCAAATACTACCGAATGTATTGCACCAATTCTTGCACAAGCCAACATGGCGATAATTGCCTGAGGAATCATAGGCATATAAATAACAATCGTATCGCCTTTTGATATGCCAAGTTTTAATAGTCCACCAGCAAATAATGCAACCTCATCACGCAATTCAATAAAATTATATTTGCGAATAGTTTTGGTAACTGGTGAATCATAAATTAAAGCAGTTTGATTTCCCCTCCCATTTTCTATGTGAAAATCAAGACACAAATAAGAAACATTTAGTTTGCCATCTTCAAACCATCTAAACAATCCTTGCTCATTTTTTGAGAGTATTGTTTTTGGAAATTCAAACCAATGAATCTTTTTAGCCTGCTCTTTCCAGTAATCTATAGGTTTAGTAATACTCTTTTTAAATTCAGTATCATACTCCGGTTTTATTTTTACGATTGAGCCTTCTAATAATTGCTTTACTTCTTTCATTAGAAATTTGGTACTAAAAGGCTTACTAATATAAAGTGATGCCCCTAGTTCATATCCTTTTTTAATATCAGCTTCTTTTGTTTTGGCAGATAAAAAAATAACAATACAATGCTTTAAATTTTCTGATTTTTTTACATAACTACAAATAGCATACCCATCTACATCCGGCATCATAATATCCAATAATATTAAGTCAGGTATATATGTATTCACTGCACTGATTGCTTCCGTTCCATTTCTGGCAATCATCACTTGGAATCCACTTTTTTTCATTAAAAACTCTAATGACATTAAGATATATGGATCATCATCAACTACCAATACTTTGTGCTTCGATTGCATATTATTCAAATTTACTGGTCAATACTGTATGTGGAATTTCAACAATAAAAAAAGCACCCACATTTTCTGAATTTTCTATCCAGATTTTCCCTTGATGCATTTCAACAATTCTTTTACAAATTGCTAATCCCAATCCGCTTCCTTCTGGCTTTTTTAAAGTTTGATTTTTTGCCTGAAAGAATTTATCAAAGACCAATTCCTGTAACTCAATTGGTATCCCAACACCATCGTCTTTTATGGAAATGCGATAAATGTTATCTTGATAATTTGCTTCAACTTGAATATTCTTTTTTGCGTGTTTAATTGCATTGGAAGTTAGGTTATAAAATACCTGTGTAAGCAAATCAACATCTCCTTCTAAAAGCGGCATTAGGGTTTGAATATTGAAATGGATCTGCAATCCTTTGTCTTTTAATAATTGACGTGCACTATCTTCAATATCATATAATAAAGCCCCTAATTCTATACCAGATAGATTTAATTGAGTTCTGCCGCTTTCATACCTTTCTAGGTTTAAAACCTGAGTGATTAAATGACTTAACCTTTCAGTCTCCTTAATGATAGATTCTAAATAAATATTTTTTTCGGGATCAGGTATATCTGGGTTATCATGCACAATCTCACTTAATGCCCGAATTGAAGTAAGAGGAGTTCGCAATTCATGAGTAACCGTATAGAGGAATTCATCTTTCATTTCATCTATTTGTTTCAATTGCTGATTTGCAATTCGTAGTCCTTCTGTTGCTTTACTTAATTCTAACGATTTTCTTCTTAACTCTTTGTTTGTTTCTTTCATCAACTGACTCTCACGAAGTATTTTCAAAACTTCATCAATACTTAGCTCTTCTTCTTTTACAACATTTTTAACCATAATACGGGCAGAAGCCGAGCCAATTGCACCTGCTAAAACTCTTTCTGCAAAACTAACTAACATAGGATCTGCTTTACCAGATTTTGTAAGATTTACTTTTTGACGCCGAGCATAGCCAGCTAATAAATAATCAGTTCTGGGTTTACCAATGAAATTGTAGAGCAATGAAGTAATATCTGGAATAAATGCAGTACCCTTTCTAACAATTGATCCTTCTGCACTTTGTACCGAATGTTTAAATATATCAACAAACATTTCAGCCTGATATAATTCTTCTTTATTTCTTTCAGAAAACAATGATATTCCAACAAAGAAAAAGGTATTAAAAAACATACTCCAGAAAAAACCATGCGTGATGGTGTCAAAGCCACTCATTCCAAAAAGCTCAAGTGGCTTTAAAATCTTAATATTAAATAAGCCTTCTTTTAAAATGGTTTCGTTCAAAAATCCTGCTCCAACAATATAAGGTACAACAAGTGTATAAAACCATACAACAAAGCCAACAAGAATAGCCACTAAGGCTGCATTTTTATTGGCTCGTTTCCAATAAATACCCAAAATAACAGCCGGTGCAAATTGCGCTACTGCAGTAAACGAAACCAATCCGATTGAAACAAGTGAATATTTTTCTGCTACGGTTCTATCATACAAATAAGCCATCAAAATAATAACGACGATGCTTATTCTTCTACTGCTTATCACAACAAGTCGAAAATATTTTTCAAAATTCATCTTAAAAAAAGAAGATAAAAACAATAATAATGGCATTACAATATGATTGCTGATCATAGTACTTAGCGCAATGGTTTCTACAATAATCATACTGCTTGCTGCAGAGAATCCACCAATGTATACCATCGTAACCAGCCATGGCTGGTGTGCCTTTATGGGCAACGCTAAAACATAAGTATCTGCATTAATATTTTGTCCATTGAAAATGATAGAGCCTCCAAATGCAATTGGAACAACGAATAAATTAATTACCAAAAGATATAAAGGAAAAAGCCACATTGCTTTGTTTAAATGTTGCTCTTGCACGTTTTCAACAACAGATATTTGAAATTGTCTAGGCAAGAATAAGACTGCTAACATCGATAGCATCATCATTGCAAACATTTGTACGTACATTTTATTATCCTGCACTACAAATAATTTTTGAAAACTTGGTAGTTCTGCAGATTTCTTGATAACCTCTCCAAAACCATTGAATAAGAAAAATGTAACAAAAATTCCGGCAATTGTAAAGGCTAAAATTTTAATAATCGATTCAAATGCAATGGCTGCTACCATGCCTTCGTGTTTTTCTGTAGCATCAACACTTCTAGTTCCAAATAATATAACAAATGCTGATAAACCAATTGCTATATAAAAAATATTGTCGCTAAAAACATTAAAATTATGTTGAATAACATGGGTGGTAGAAGTAACAATTTCAATACTACTACTAATGGCTTTCAGTTGAATAGCTATATATGGAATAATGCCAATTACTGAAAGAAGCGTAACTATCACACCTAAAGAAATGTTTTTACCATACCGCGTTGAAATAAAATCCGCTATACTGGTAATACGTTGTGTTTTAGAAATTCGAATAATTTTCCGGAGCAAAATCCAAAATAAAGGAGCCATAATGGCCGGTCCAAGGTAAATATAAAGGAATTCAACACCTGTAGAAGTAACCCTTCCAACACTTCCAAAAAAAGTCCATGCTGTACAATAAACAGCAAGGGATAAAGCATATATGTAAGGATTGTTGATGATACTTTTATTGGCAGCAGATCGAAACTCTGCATAATAACCAATTCCGAAAAGAATGATCAGGTAAAGAACAGACCATAATATGACTGCAATATTACTCATCCTTTTTTTTCTTGTTTTTAAACAGGCGACTGTCGGCAATAAGCCAAGTAAGGAAAATAAGTATCAGCCAAAGAACAAAAATGTAGAAGTACAGCTGAGGAACCCCAAGAATAGTTAAGTTCCCATTCATCATTTTAACAAAAGGAAAACTAAACAACATCATAAACAATATGCTTAGAAATAATAAACGTTGTTCTTTAAGTTTCTCTTTCATAAAACAGAAATAACCGTTAATGGAGAATTTTATTCACCATTAACGGTTTGTATAAAAAAGATTACAAAGGCTTAGTATCGTAATCTGTTAATTCAGAACTAGCTTCAGGAAGATGATCATAATTACCTTCTAACGCATACAATCCGAATAAAATAAAACCAATCGCAATCGGGTAGAAAACAGTAATAAATACACCCCACTGAATCATTGTATCGGTACCAGGTTTTTTGGCAATTTCGCTACTTGCAGTTTGTAAAAGATAATGGATAGCAAGAGGACCTAAAACAATCCAAACTAATCCAAGGTATTTTTTTAAAGCATTCATATTTTTACTTTTAAGATTTTGAATAATAAGATATTTTAACGGTCAACTTCTGGGTCAATTCTATTGCTGATATATACCGCACCAATAACTAAACAAACAGCTGCTATAATAATCGGATACATTAGACCTACAATTTTGTTATCAACATAAATGGTTGTTAGTAAGGTTGCAATAAATGGTGTTAATCCACCGAATACCCCATTACCAATATGATATGGCAACGACATAGAAGTATACCTGATCTTGGTAGGGAATAATTCTACCAGGAAGGCTGCAATAGGACCATATACTAAGGTTACATACAGAATTAATATAAATACTATGCCCACCATTTTCCAATAATCACTACTACTTAAGGTTTTTGAAATAGCTACAACAGGTTTCTTGGTTGTTTTACCTGCGGCAGCATAAGCAGTATCTGTTTTGGTGGTAACCATATTCATGCCATCCGAAAAATATGCTTTGGTTACTACCTTACGAATTGAATCAGTTGAATTTGGAATTGCTATAAATGTTGAATCGATTTTTTTATTTGCAACGATTTCTGTTTTTTGTTTTGCATCAGCAATATTGAAAAGAGAAGTAAATAAAAAATTATAAGAAATGATCGCTAAGAACATCCCAGAAAGCATAATCCACTTTCTTCCAATTTTATCACTGAGCGTAGCAAATACCACAAAGAATGGAGTGGCAAATAAGATCCCCCAGATCAAGATGGTTCTTGATTGATCAAATTCTACTTTACAAACATTTTCAATAAATGATTGAGCGTAGAACTGACCTGTATACCATACAACACCTTGTCCCATAGTTGCTCCGAACAAAGCCAATAAAACCATTTTTAAATTTGCTTTATGTCCAAAACTTTCTTTCAAAGGATTTACTGATGTTTTTCCTTCAGATTTCAATTTTGAATACATCGGCGATTCAGCCATTCGTAACCTGATATAGATAGATACTAATACCAACAAACTAGAAATCCAAAATGGTATTCTCCAGCCCCAGTCGTTAAATTTTGCAATTGATTTTGCCTGGTCTGCATCAAGAAAGTGACGAGTCATTAAAATCACTCCAAGAGATATAAATAAACCCAGAGTAGCGGTTGTTTGAATCCATGAAGTAAAATAACCTCTTCTATGAACAGGAGCATGTTCAGCAACATAAGTGGCAGCACCACCATATTCACCACCCAATGCTAGTCCTTGTATTAAACGAAATAGTAAAACTAAAATGGGTGCTAAAAAACCAATGCTTTCATAACTAGGTATACAACCTATTGCAAATGTAGATCCACCCATTAAAACTAAAGTAAGTAGGAATGTGTATTTACGTCCTACCATATCACCCAGTCTTCCAAAAACCAAAGCTCCAAATGGTCGCACAATAAATCCTGCTGCAAAAGTTGCAAGGGTAGAAAGTAACGCTGCTGTTGGATTTGTTTTAGGGAAAAATTGATTTGCGATTACCACGGCAAGACTGCCGAAAATATAAAAATCGTACCATTCAATCAGGGTTCCAAGTGAGGATGCTCCAATCACTTTCCAGATTCCCTTTGTTTCGTTATTATTACTCATGCGGCAAGTTTTGTGTTTTAATAAATTAAGATAAGAATTTAAAATGAGTATGAAGAGATGAATAGAATTCTATTATCTGTTACTGAATTTGTTGTGCCAGTAACTTTTGCATTTGATTCTGCTGCTCCATATGCAGCAGTAGTAATTTCAGCTTCTAAACCAAATTTGAATTTACCTGAAATGGTTTCTAAGCGCGGTGATATCCGAAATATATTTGCTATAGAAGTTTTACTGGCTGTAATACCTCTCGAATAAGATGCTACTGCATTATCTTTAGAAGCTCCATTATTATAAGTATATCCTACAAATATTCCAGGTATCACTTTCTTTCCGGTTCCCATTATTTCAACCCAATATGAATTAACAGTAATGGGTTTATAGGTAACGGCAGGTGCTGTTCCATATGCTAAATATCCTCCGATCATTAAATGATCGTACATATTCTGACCAGTTAAAAATTCAGCTTTTGCAATCACTGCTTTGGTAGTGATTTTAGCATAGGTTTCAAAAGTAAGGCTATTGACTCTTTCAGTTGATACAACATATGTTAACGCTCCAACTGCATAAGCTGCGCTAAGTGCTGGTCTTAATGATTTGTAATCAAATGCAATTCCTGCTAAAAAGTTTTTGCCTTTATATTGCAATTGCGCATGTAAGTTGGGTACTACTGCATTACTAATATATGCCTGACTACCAACGGCAGCACCTAATGCAATATTAGTACCTGGTCCACTACTTACAAATGCTTCTGTTTGTGATATAGCTGCTAAAATTAAATTAAACTCTTTTCCAAATTTTTGAGTGAGTCTAATTTGAGGGTTTCGAGCAAAAGGTTGAAAAGGCATTCCTGTATTAAAACTTAATACCCCAGGGAAACAATCAGTAACAAATAGTGGATGCCAATATTGTCCTAAAGCCAGTTGTGTTTTTGGCCAATCCAATCGAGCAATGGCATGTCTTAATCGAAATACATTTTCATTACCATTTGCATTTCCAAAAAATTCAGCTTCAATTCCACCAGAAGTTTTTGCACCAAATGCATCAGGCCCATTTACGGTTCCCACCAATCTAGTGGTAATAGCTAACATATCGAGCGATGGTGCTGCATTGATATCTTTTCCATTGATATCATTATTCACATTTGCAGGGTAAAGTAATAATTCCCCCTGATTTGCTGGTCGGGCAGAAACTACCTGACGGGAATCAAAAAAAATATCATTTCGGATAAAACCTGAAAATTTGATTCCCCAATTTGGATCTTCTTTTTTTTCAGGAGGTTTAACAGACGTTTCTTTAGGCGGTTCTGCTTCTTTTACCGGAGAATTTTGTGCATTTGCTATACCGGCAGATAGCAAGATGCAAGCTATAAAAATCCTTTTTTTCATGGCAATTTTTTAGGTTCTGTGAACTATCAATCGTTCTCCGAACCTAAAAAGAATGTAGCTGAAAAATGGTATAGTTGGTATAGTTACGGTAATGATATATTTATTACGATAGAAAATGGACTGATTTAAATTGGAATTACATGGATTTAAGTCGCTCCCATTTGATCATCATATACTTGTCACCTAACTCTGTAATGATCATACCAGCATTTTTTAAATTTTGCGGATTCGCTATGAATAGCGATAGTTCTGTGAGTGTAAGTACTTTATAGGAAGGGGCATAATCGTAGTTCTCTGGGGCTTTTACTTTGTACTTTTTAACCCAGTTGATCACACTCACATGACTAACCCCGAGAATTCTTTCAATTTCCCTGTATGTTACCCCTTCAATATGGAGCTGTAATGCTTTGATTACATAATAGGGATCAATATTTTTACCTTCTTTTTCTACAGTGAAATGATACCCGCATTTTTTGCAATGAAACCGCTGACGTTCTTTTACAATACCACTTTTAGTAGTATTTTCAGACTTACACTTTGGGCAATTTCTGGTTTTCATTTTGAAAAATTTTCATTTGTATATACTAATTTAGCAAGAGTATACCAATTTAGCAAAAATCGTTTTAAGAAAGCTTGTAAGATTTTAAATCTGCTGTACATTAGTGTCCTTAAAACGATTGCAATGCACTATCCTTATCAAATTACCAGCTTTGAACAATATGAAGCTGAATACAAACGTAGTATCGATGATCCAGCCGAATTCTGGTCGTCTGTTGCCGAAAACTTCACCTGGCGCAAAAAATGGCATACTACCCTCAATTGGAACTTTACCGATCCAAAAATTGAATGGTTTAAAGGTGGCAAATTAAATATTACCGAGAATTGCCTTGACAGACACCTCGAAAAATCAGGAGATATGCCTGCCCTGATTTGGGAACCGAATGATCCGGAAGAACATCATCGCATTATCACCTATAAAAAACTGCACGAGAAAGTTTGCCAGTTTGCCCATGTACTAAATAATAATGGTGTACAAAAAGGAGATCGTGTCTGTATATATATGGGAATGATTCCTGAACTAGCCATTGCTGTATTAGCTTGTGCCAGAATCGGAGCAATTCACTCCGTTATTTTTGGAGGTTTTTCTGCACAAAGTATTGCCGACCGTTTATATGATGCGCAGGCAGAATATATCGTTACCTGCGATGGCGCTTATCGGGGAGCTAAAGATATTCCACTAAAATCTGTGATTGATGACTCTTTAATTGGAAACAGAACTGTAAAAAAAGTAATTGTTGCTACCCGAACTCGTACCCCAATTTCAATGATAAAAGGACGTGACCTTTGGTGGGAAGATGAAATCAAAAAAGTTGAAACACTTGGACTTCATGATTATCCTGCTGTAGAAATGGATGCTGAAGATCCATTGTTCATCCTATATACCTCTGGCTCAACTGGGAAACCTAAAGGTGTAGTTCATACCTGCGGCGGTTATATGGTATATACCAATTATACTTTCGTAAACGTGTTTCAATATAAAACAGGTGATATTCATTTCTGTACAGCGGATATTGGTTGGATAACAGGACATAGTTATATTATATACGGACCACTCAGCGCAGGTGCAACTTCTTTGATGTTTGAAGGCGTACCTACTTTCCCAGATGCCGGCAGATTCTGGGATATCGTTGATAAATTTAAAGTGAACATTTTATATACAGCCCCTACAGCCATTCGTAGCCTTATGGGTTTTGGATTAGGCCCATTACAAGGTAAACACCTTTCTTCCCTGAAAGTATTAGGAACAGTAGGTGAACCTATTAATGAAGAGGCATGGCATTGGTATGATGAAAACGTGGGAAAACATAAATGCCCCATCGTAGATACCTGGTGGCAGACAGAAACGGGGGGATGCTTAATTAGTAATTTGGCAGGAATCACTCCAGCTGTTCCAAGCTGGGCCACCCTTCCCATGCCCGGTTTACAAATGGTTTTAGTAGATGAAAATGGAAAAGAAATAGTTGCTAAAGGTGATGAAACCATTTCTGGAAACCTATGTATCAAAGGCCCATGGCCTGGCATTCTACGCACTACTTATGGAGATCACGAAAGATGCAGAACCAATTATTTCGCAACATACCCGGGTATGTATTTTACAGGAGATGGCGCTTTAAAAGATAAGAACGGATTCTTTAGAATTACTGGTAGAGTTGACGATGTGCTAAATGTTAGTGGACACAGAATTGGAACTGCTGAACTTGAAAATGCCATCAATATGCACTCGGGAGTGGTAGAAAGTGCCGTAGTAGGTTACCCCCATGATATAAAAGGACAGGGTATCTATGCTTATGTAATTTATCAAGGCTCACATGGTCAGGATACCCATGGCACTGCCGATTTAATAAGAAAAGATATCATTCAAACCATTACTAGAATCATTGGGGCAATTGCTAAACCAGACAAGATTCAATTTGTAAGTGGCTTACCTAAAACAAGAAGCGGAAAAATAATGCGCAGAATACTTCGCAAAATTGCTGAAGGTGATCTGGAAAATGTAGGCGATATATCTACCCTCTTAGATCCTTCCATAGTAGAAGAAATTAAAAACGGAAAGTTATAAGATCAAAACATGACTCGAAAAACCATCCCAATTAGCGGATGGTTTTTTTATGCCTGTGATACAAATGCTTTCTCTAATTTTAATGATTGAATTAAAATGGAATACATGCCACAACCCTCGACTCTGGAAAACTACTTCGAAAAATTTCGCAATAATATTGTCGGCAACGATCTTCATTTTATTTCTCCACTCGGAGATAAGCGGATCTTGTATGCAGACTGGACCGCAAGTGGCCGTTGTTATAAACCCATTGAAGACATGCTTCAATTAGAGTTGATGCCTTTTCTGGCCAATACGCATACGGAAACTACTATTACGGGTACACTCATGACAAAAGCTTATGAAGAAGCTAAATGGATTGTAAAAAAACACGTGGGTGCAGATCAGGATGATGTATTGATATTTTGTGGAAGTGGTATGACGGGCGCTGTAAATAAACTACAAAGGATCTTAGGTTTAAAGATGCCGGAGCGGATCATGGATTATGTAAAAAAGGGGATGGTGCCTAATAGCGAAACCCTGAAAGAAAATGTGCGAAGCATTCATCAGTTTTTTAACGAGTACTTACAAATAGATGAGAATTTAAAACCCATCGTTTTTGTAACTCATATGGAACACCATTCAAATCAAACCACCTGGCTGGAAACAATTGCCACAGTTGAAATTATTAAATCAGATTCAGATGGAAATGTAGACTTGCCCTATTTTAAAACCTTACTAGAAAAATATAAACACAAGAAAAATAAAATTGCTGCTATTACGGGTTGTTCTAATGTAACCGGAATACAAACGCCATACTATGAAATTGCCAAATTGATACACAAATATGATGGTTTATGTTTTGTTGACTTTGCCTGTTCTGCACCCTACATCAATATCAATATGCATCCTCCTGAAAAAGGATCACACTTAGATGCTATTTATTTTTCGCCCCATAAATTTTTAGGTGGCCCTGGAAGTTCTGGTGTGTTGATCTTCAACAAAAAAATCTACAAAAATATTATTCCTGATCAACCAGGAGGAGGAACAGTAGTGTATACAAATCCCTGGAAAATACACGAATACATTACAGATATAGAACACCGAGAAGATGGTGGCACCCCGCCTTTTTTACAAGGGATCAAAGTGGCCATGAGCGTGAAATTAAAAGAGGCAATGGGGGTAGAAAATATTCAAAAAAGAGAGGAAGAATTACTCGCCATTATTTTTGAACGCTTTGCAAAAATGGATACTGTTGAAGTGCTGGAAGGGAATAATACAAAAAGACTTGGAGTAATCTCTTTCATTGTTAAAGGTGCGCACTTTAACCTGATTGTAAAAATTTTGAACGATCGGTTCGGTATTCAAACAAGAGGGGGTTGCGCTTGTGCGGGAACTTACGGGCATTTGCTTTTACACGTAAACGAAATTGAATCTTACGAGCTTCTGGATATGATACATACTGGCGACCTATCCTGCAAACCAGGTTGGATAAGGCTTTCAATTCATCCAACCATGACAAATACAGAAATGATTCAAATCATGGATGCTATTGAAGATACTGCTGCCAATTTTCGTCAATACCAATTAGATTATAGCTACGACACTGAAACAAATGAATATAGTTTTAAGAATGCACCCAAAACCGAAACTGCTATCGTTGAAAAATGGTTTAGTGGATTTTAAAATTCTTACATTCGTAAATAAGCATATTCTAAATTTTCTATCGTGAAAAAAAGAGAAGATTATATTTCCTGGGACGAATATTTTATGGGAGTTGCCCTGCTTTCTGCAAAAAGAAGTAAGGACCCGAATACTCAAGTGGGTGCTTGTATCGTAAATAATAAGAACCGTATTGTGGGAACAGGATACAATGGACTTCCAGCTGGTTGCCATGACGATACTTTTCCATGGGCTAAACAAGGTGAGTTTTTAGAAACTAAATACCCCTTTGTTTGTCATGCCGAATTAAATGCCATCTTAAATAATATTGGAATGGATTTGCATGGCTGCAGAATTTATACAGCATTATTCCCTTGTAACGAATGCACAAAATCCATCATTCAATCAGGCATCACTGAAGTAATTTATTTATCAGATAAATATGAGGGCACCGATTCTGCCAAAGCTTCCAGATGGATGCTCGAAAGTGCTGGTATTACTTGTAGGAGGGTAAACACAAATATTAGCAGTCTAGTTCTTTCGTTTAATGAATCAGACGTGTAAATTATTGGAATGTTCTAAACTAGGAGTTTTATTTATAGATCAACATGATCAACCCAGTTGCCATCATCATGATAACCGGGATCCAAAAAACCGAGTTTCTTTTGAAATGTTCTTTGTTTAAATGAACAAATAAATACACAGGCAAACAACAGATGCATAATACCATTGGAAGAAAAAGCCATTGATAAGCTACTCCCAAACTTGGATATCGATAACTATAGTCATTTATAAATATAGACCCTAGCCAATAAGCACATATAACAATACTAATGATTAGCACCGCCCAGAAATGAGTGGGTTTGGGTTTCTTTACAGTGACGTGTTTGTGGGGATGCTTTTTATTCATTGTACCCGATTTAGGAGTTAAAATCTAGCGGAACTAATTCCTATTAAATTTACAACTTAATCAGCAATACATGATCAAAAATAATAACTGTGAAATAAGTATTGATCTACTTATTTAGCTTGTAAAAAAGCACTGATATCTACGTTCTCGGTATAGATATAATTAGGTGTATTTGCAGCAATACTGCTATTAGAAATAATGGCGGTAGATTTTTTAAGAACTGTTGGGTAGTAAAGCTTCACTTCTAATTTAAAAACCTTGTTATACAGGTAATAAGAAGTGTCTAACATTATTTTCTGGAACTTAAAAACAGTTGCCTCCGATGTTTGTAAAGTATCCACTAACCCAAGTTTGTATCTTTTATAGCTAACACCCTGACTCGTATTGAGACTAACTAGCACCGTGTCGTTAAAATAATTTGTGAGTGAGAAACTACTGGTATCATCAGCAGTTCTATAGGTAACGGAGTCTAATAAGGCTTTTACTGTAACAATGGTACCACCCTTATATATACCCGCAATATCTGTAATTGCATACGGTTTATTGGGCTCAACAGGCTTAACGGGTTCTACAACTGGCGCCTCATATGCTTTAATACAAGACGACACCAGTAAAATAACCAGGATGATATAAAATGATTGCTTTCTTTTCATGCTAATTAGCTTCTTAATGCCTGTTAACTATGGGCTACTGGCACAAAAACTGTACATTACTAACGTTTTTCTACTTTATTTATTGGGCTGTAGATTAAAATTTATGGGTTTGATGCCTTCATTTACACAAAGTGTCTGGGTTTAAACGCGACTCCCAAATCCGATTAATTCTAAGGTTTCACGATCATTGAACTTGATCATCGGATTTTTAATTATTTGATCCTCAAGTGAATGGTATAAAGCATCAATCAATTTTTCTGTCGATTCATTAATTTCTTTGAAGGATATACGGTTTTTAAAAACACCATCCTGAAATACCTTTTTAAACTCACGGGAATTAGAACGAAATTCCCAGAAAGTAATATCGCCGTTTAACAGACCTACTACTAACGAATCATTAATTTCAAATTGAATTAATGTATCCTTAAATTCCATTTTTTAATTTTTTTTAAAATTAACAACCTTACTGATTAAATAACTCCGTTAAAACACCGTTTTTTAACGAGAAAATCACCGACGGATAAGCTGTTTTATTACTATACAAATAAAATAAAATATTGGCAGTGATGAGATAACATATTAATATTGGAATACCATTTAACCCTACCTTAATGCAAACACAGCAAATTCAATTTCAAAATGATCAATGGGCTGTTAAAAATACAAGCCCTGGATTTGAAGCTTCTAATGCACAATTAGCCATCGTATTTGGTTCAAGGGAATTAACGAGTAATCAAATCCACTTTGATAGTATTCAAGCAAAGTTTCCATATGCAGATATCGTATCATGTTCAACTGCAGGGGAAATTATTGGTGAAGAAGTATTCGACGATACTTTGATCATCACAGCCATACAATTCGAAAAAGCAACGATCCGTTGTATCAAAACTTCTGTTAACGAGCAAGCAGATAGTTTTGAAACGGGTAAATATCTTTTCAATTCATTGAATAACGAAGACCTTTCAGGTCTGTTCATTATTTCTGATGGTACTAAAATAAATGGTAGCGAAATTGTAAACGGACTAAATATCAATAATACTAAACACCTACCCATTACCGGTGGTCTTGCTGGAGACGCGGCAAGGTTTAGTAAAACAGTGGTTGGATTAAATGAACCTGCTACAGAAGGAAATATTGTGGCTGTTGGTTTTTATGGAGGTGAAATAAAAATTGGACATAGTTCACTAGGTGGTTGGGATGAGTTTGGTAAAGAAAGAATTATTACCAAGTCAGATAAAAATATTTTGTATGAAATTGATGGAGCTGTAGCCCTTGATCTATACAAAGAATATTTAGGCCCCTATGCAGAAGAACTTCCAGGGTCTGCACTTTTATTTCCTTTATCTATCCGTCTCGAAAATTCAGATCGGAACCTGGTAAGAACCATTTTGTCTGTAAATGAATCTGAGAAGTCAATGACTTTTGCTGGTAATCTTCCAGTAGGCTCAAAAGTTCGTTTCATGAAAGCCAATTTTGAAAAATTAATCAATGCATCAGCCACTGCAGCTGAGAATTCATTTGACAAAACAAAACAGGCTCCCCAGTTAGCTATATTAATTAGTTGTGTTGGAAGAAAACTTATTTTACAAGAAAGAACTGAGGATGAGCTAATTGCTGCTAAACATATTTTTGGGGGCCAAACTTGTCTTACAGGATTCTATTCGTATGGAGAGATTTCTCCATTCAATCCTTTATCTAATTGTGAATTACACAATCAAACTATGACAATAACCACGTTTTCAGAGCAATAAAGCTTATTTTCGAGCCTTGCAATATGGAATACCATTCAATTTTAGAAAAACAAATTCGCAAATTCTTGACGAGCAGTTATCAAGAAAATGAGGAATTGAAAAAATTACTGGAAACGATTAGTAAAAGTTATCACACATTTGAACGTGATAAAAATATTGCAGATCATGCTTTTGAAATAAGCGAGAAAGAATACCAAAATGTAAATGCCGATTTACAGGCACAAATTGATATACGCAAGTCATCGATCATTAAATTAAAAGAAGCTATTCGCGCATTAGATTCTACGGAAGCAAATAATTTTAACGATAAGGATGAAGACTTGATAAATATTATCAACTTCCTTGAAATTCAGATTAAAAAAACAAAACAACTAGAATCTGAATTGATCTTAGCTAAAGAAACAGCTGAAAAAGCATCCAAAGCTAAAAGTGAATTTCTCTCTATCATGAGCCATGAAATTCGTACTCCTTTAAATGCAATCATTGGTACCAATAACCTCTTACATTATCAAGACCCACTTCCTTCTCAGAAGGAGTTATTGAATGTAATGAAGATTTCTTCCGAGAACTTATTAAGCCTTATTAACGACGTATTGGATTATGGTAAATTAGAAGAAGGGAAAATAGTTTTGGCTGAAAGAGATATGAACTTGAAGAAATTTGTAAAAAACCTTCGTGCCGCACATCGCTTAAGGGCTGAAGAAAAGGGCAATAATCTTAGATTGATGTATGACGACGATATCCCCGACTTTGTAATTGGTGATGATATACGTCTTGGTCAGATTTTAAACAACCTTATTTCAAATGCGATAAAATTCACCAAAAAGGGTGTTATTACTATAGAAGTATTGTTGAATAATATTTCAGATGACGCTGTATTTGTTGATTTTGCAATCATAGATAATGGTATTGGCATTTCAGCTGATAAACAGGAAATGATCTTTGATCGTTTTACTCAGGCTAATACAAATATTACAAGAGAATATGGTGGATCAGGATTAGGTTTAACCATAATTAAGCTATTACTACAATTACAAAAAAGTGATATTAGTTTAAGTAGTGAAGAAGGTAAGGGTTCGAAATTCTATTTCACACTTGGCTTCAAAAAAAGTAATACCAGCTTACAGGACGAAGAAGATAAAATTCAAAATAACGATGCTCCTGACTTGAGTAATATCCATATTCTTTTAGTGGAAGATGTAGAATTTAATGTGATGGTTGCTGAAAAAATGCTTCAGAACTGGAAGGCAACAGTAGATGTAGCTAATAATGGTGAAATTGCAGTTCAAAAAGTAAAAGAAAATAAATACGATATTATTTTGATGGACCTTCAAATGCCCGTGATGGATGGATATACGGCAACTAAAAAAATAAGAGAATTCAATAATATTATACCCATTATTGCACTCACTGCTTCCATTACGATTGATATACAAGGGAAAGCCATGGAATTTGGAATGAACGACTGTATTACCAAGCCATTCAACCCTAACGACCTACTTGCGGTAATTATTAAGTTTGCCAATAAGTCTGAATAATTGCCTTCATAATTTTAAAACCATCCTCTTTTTCTAAAAGTAAACAACATCCAAAGTGGAATGATGATCATAAATGTTACGGCTAAGAAAAATCCATACTCATTATGAAGCGTGGGTATCCGATCGAAGTTCATTCCAAAAATGCCCCCTATCACAGTTGCCGGCGCAAGTAAACAGGTAACGATTGCCATCACTTTCATTACTTCATTCATCTTCAGGTTTACATTACTTAGATACAAGTCTTGTAAGTTGATCATCATATCGCGATAGTTTTCCGATAAATCATTTGCCTGAATAATATGGTCGTAAACGTCTTTAAAATATTTTGTGTTGCGCTCTTCCAACAAATCGCTATCGCTCCTAATAAACCCATTTACTAATTCTCTTACTGGTGCTACGTTTCTTTTTAATACTATCATTTCCTTACGCAGGGAATTGATATCTGAAATAGAGTTTGTATTAGAGAATCGAATAATCTCTTCTTCCAGTAACTCAATTCTTTCCCCTAGTTTTTCCATTACTATATAATAATGGTCTACAATCATATCCAACAAAGCATAACACAAATAGTCTGCTCCAGATTGTCGAAGTTTACTGGTGGAAAGTCTTAATTTTTCGCGCAAACTATCAAACACATCTCTATTACTATCTTCCTGAAATGAAATCACATAATCCTTGCCTAATAAAATACTGATTTGCTCTGTTTCAACAGCACCCGTTGTTTCGTTGAAATACAACATATTTAATAAACAAAATAATACGGTATCCAAATCGTCCATTTTAGGACGTTGATTGATACTTAAAATGTCTTCCACAATTAAGTAATGAATACTAAAATGTGAGCAGATTTTTTCTACATCTTCCTTGATAATTCCACCTATATTGATCCAGGTAACATGTCCATTATCTATATAGGAGTAACAATCTTCCGTTTTTACGTTTTCGGTTTCCGTAAAATGATTCGCAGCATAATCAAACACATGAATATGTGAATTAGCCTCTATGGTTCTAGTAGGAGGAGCAGTAGGGTTCATTACAAAAATGTCTCGGGTTCTCCCTGCACTTTCCCTTCCCTTTTTTATAAAAAATTTGATGTAATTATTACCTGCCATGGATTAAAGTTAATTTAAATATGCTGCATTATAATATAGCAACTGAAAATGTTACCCGCCTATTTTTCTTCTTCTGTCATCGAATTCAAGACCATTCGAATAGCGCCATAACTGATGCTATCTGGTAAATTGTCTTTTAAATTTCTTAAGCTTAATCTTCCAAATTTCTCCGCAGCTTTTTTAATTAATTCCTGATTTGCCTGTTTTACAAATTCATCAAGGCTTAACATTCCCTTTACTATATAATAGCTCAAATGATTCTCTATAGTGGTGGTGGATAGTCCCCGTTCTTCCGCTATTGCATCAATACTATAGCCTTTCTTGTATTGATCATAGCTCAGTTTCTTAGTTTCTGTTTCCCTCTCTTTTGCAACCCTGTTAGGTTTTTTTCTTTGTGGATGTTTTAAATCCATCCTGGTAGCTAACTGATGCTCGATGCAAAAATCTTGCACCATTTCTAAAAATGCCGCACCGTATCTTTCTACTTTGTAAGTACCAAATCCAGAAATATTTGCAAGGTCTGAATGCTTAATGGGTAAATATGTGGCCAGATCTAATAAGCTACTATCACTTAAGATTATATAAGCTGGTATATTCTCTTCTTGTGCAATTTTATTGCGCAATTTTTTCAGACTTTCAAACAACTCTTTTTCGTAAGCATGTTTTTGAAATATGATCGGCTCTTTTACAATTACTTGCTTTTCTGGTGAATTTAAAAACACTTTTTCTGCCTTAAAAAGAACTGCTTTGGCTTTTTCGGTTAATTGAAGTACCGGGTATTCGCTATTCGATTGTTGCAAGTATTCTTCGTACAATAATTCTTTTGCATAATGATGCCATTCGTCTTTACTCAACTCTTTCCCAATGCCATATACAGTAAGTTGCTTATGTTCATCCCTGATCTTTTCTGAATTACTACCTCGCAAAACATCTATAATATAATTTGCACCAAATTTTTCATTCATCCTTACAACTGCACTCAAGAATTTTTGTGAAATCAAGGTGGCTTCTTTTAAACTTCTATGCCCCATACAAATATCACAACTACCACAATTGTCAACTGCAGGTTCTCCAAAATAATTCAACAAGTATTTTCTTCTACACCTTTTTGTTTCGCAGAATTGAACCATTAGATCCAATTTCTTCAATAGAATCTTTGTCTGCTCTTCATTTCCTTCCACCTGCGCAAAAGTCTTTAACTTAATCACATCACCGCCTCCATAAAATAGTAATGCATCACTATTTAATCCATCCCTTCCCGCTCTTCCCGTTTCCTGATAATATCCTTCTATGTTTTTGGGTAGATCAACGTGTATCACATATCGAACATTGCTTTTATTAATGCCCATTCCAAAAGCAATGGTTGCAACCATTATTTTAATTTCATCTTTTAAAAACTGGTCCTGTCTTTCATCTCTCAAATTTTTTTCTAACCCAGCATGATAGGCTGCCGCTTGAAAACCATCTTCCACTAGGTCTGCAGCTAATTTTTCAGTGGCTGCCCTACTCAAACAATAAATAATTCCGGAATCATTTTTGTGTTCATCCAAATAGCCTATTAATTCATTATAATAGCCACGTTTAGGTTTTACGGTATAGAATATATTAGGTCGATTAAAACTATTTTCAAAAACCTGCGGATTATTCAAATGTAACTGTAACAGAATATCCTTCTTAGTTACAGCATCTGCAGTTGCTGTGAGCGCCACAATTGGGGTATCTGGAAATGCATCTTTTAATTCACCAAGCACTCGATATTCGGGTCTGAAATCGTGACCCCACTGACTAATGCAATGTGCTTCATCTATTGCAAAAAGGGATACTGATATGCTTTGTAAAAAATGAAGGAATTGTTTGTCCTGACCCACTAAGCGTTCCGGTGCAACATAAATTAGTTTCAGTTCGTTGTTTTTAAGCTGTTCTGATAAGATCGCTTGTTCTGCATTGCTCTGTGTACTATTTAAGAAAGCTGCTTTTACACCACTCAATAACAGGGCATCTACCTGGTCTTTCATTAGGGCTATCAACGGACTTACTACCACAGTAACACCAGGTAAGCACAATGCCGGTACCTGATAACAAAGGCTTTTACCTCCACCTGTAGGCATTAAAACCAATGAATCTTTTCCGTCTAATATTTGATCGATGATTTCTTTTTGGTTATGCCTAAAGCTATCATAACCAAATATAGTTTGTAAAATATGTGCTGGTGAAGCAATTGTTTGCATAGGCCTGCAAGATAGAAAGCAATCAACTAATTTTTCAACCCTTTATGAAAAGGTGTTTTATTGGGCACCTTGGTTTTAGCGGTGTTGCTTTCTAAGTGGGTCGAGTAAGAATTTTAATCCGTTCAAATTTATTTCATACATCGTAGCCAATAACATACCCATTTTGCCCTTAGGAAATCCATTGCGATGATGCCATTCTAAATAAAAATCGGGTAGGTCGCAGATCAAGCTGTCTTTATACTTCCCAAATGGCATTCGGGTAGTAACTAAGTCGACCAATAACTGTGGATCCGGCAAAAGAGGGTCTTTCATTTTTGAATTTAATATGACACTTCATTTTTCAATAACCTCACTAATATAAATATTTGCGTTTTATCTTCTCCCGCCTATATGATCTTTTTCACCTGCTTTAATAGCAATGGGTAAAATATTTTGTTTAGGCGGAAGTGGACAGGTAGCATAAATGGTAAATGCACAAGGTGGATTGTATGCTTTATTAAAATCAATTATCGTATTTCCATTTGCATCAGGGAAATCTGCATAGAGGAAACGACCAGCAGGATAGGTACCCTTACCACTTGTTGCGTCTCCAAATAGAATGAACAATTGTTCCTCTTCCACTAATGCATCTAACTGAAACTCTTTGCCCCCAATTGAAAAGAATAATTTACCTGGAGATTCCTGTGCATTGGTTTGCCCTAACACATTTGTAATAAGTAATTTGTTCTCTGGTTTTTTTTCAAACCTTGCATTCAAACGCAAAGTACTATCATCCTTGTATCTCTCACAACCCTTAAATGCCTGAACAATCGGCGCTTGCAAATCGCGTAAGCGTATCCCTACTTTATCTTCTCTTTGTATAATATTCCATCTTAAACTTCCTATTGCTAGTAAAGCAGCCCCCTGTTTTCCTTCTTCAAAAACCAATACTTTTGTTACTAAACTATCTTTGATGCTAATCTTTACATTTTCAGCAGATACCCAATATACTTGGCGATTCTCATACAAAAAATAACCCGCCTGTTTCGGCATGTCTTTGTGCTGATATACTATTTCATTGGAAGCATCCGAACCAAAATGATTCTTCCCTGGTTTTAACCAATACAGGCCTGTTAAGTTTAACCAACCATTTGGCGCTTTTAATGCGTTGATTCTTTTTTGCTTCCATTCGGCCATGTCTTGCTGAAAACTTTTTTTGCTTTGTGCAAGAACAGGTACTGAGAGAACTATTAAAACAAATAAAAATAAAAAACGGGTGGATTTATAATATTGCATGGGTTGATCTTAGGGCGCAAATCTACATAATTATTAGTCAACTAAAATAGTAGAGTTTATTTTTTATCAATCATTTCACTAACGAATGATAGTTACACTGCCACTCAATAGTTTTTTCCCAATCACAGATTTGATCACATAATAATAAGTGGCAACGGGTAATGACTGTCCTTTATATTTTCCATCCCATGGTATAGTATATCCCTGGGAACTATAAATAGGCTGACCAGATCTGGTAAAAACTTGAACAACGCAATCTGGGTAGCTATCTAAATATTTAATTACCCAGGTATCATTTACATTATCGCCATTAGGTGAAAATACATTTGGAATCAAGGGATTGTATAAGATTTTTACACGCACTGTATCGGTATTATTACAACCATTGATATCCGTTGCTTTTAATACATATTGGGTATCTATTTTCGGGGTGCAGGCTGCTAATAACAAAGTAGGATCATCAAGAAAAATAGATGGCGACCATTGATAGCTTAATTGATTACCCGTTGCAGATGCATTCATGATTTGGGTTCCGCCTTCCAATACAAAAAAATCAGGTCCCGCATTTACTGTGGGTGATGGCCAAACAGTAATAGTTTGATAAGCTGTATCAACACAACCATTGTTTGCAAAAAAACGATATCCAATTGTATCCATCCCAATACCCACAAAAACAGGATCAAAAATACCATTGGCGGTTACTCCTTTCCCAAAATACACACCTGTTCCAGCCAGGTTTCCTATTTGAGAAGCCTGAATAAATTGTACGGGAGTTACATTATCACAAATGGAATTCAGCGGCAAAAATTGAACCTTGGGCGCAGCCAATAATGTTACTGTTTTGGTAACTTCTTTCATACAGGATATACCAGAATAGGTACGATACAATATTTGATAAGTGTTGGTGGCAGGTTGTGTAAATGCTGTATAATTCTTGCTATACATTTTACCTTGGTACACATGTAAATCAACCACCGAATCGAGTGGTGTGGAAACCTTATCCCAATATATAGCAGATTTTGTAATGGAACCAAAATCTACAGTTGAATTATCCTGAATAAATACGGGCTGATTACTACAATCATTTGCTGCATGAATTACATTGAAATCGGGTGCCGGGTTTGCACCGTTTACAACAAAAGATTGCTTCAGGCTATCTACACAACCACTATTAGAACTTACCCTTAGTGAAACCTGATAATTTCCCTGCGCGGAATAATGGTGTGCCGGGTTTTGTGCATTTGAAATATTAGGATTCGCAAGGGTACTATTCATTGCATCTCCAAAATTCCAAGCATAATTAAAAGGGTAGCCATTGAGATCTTTGGTAAAACTACTATCTGTAAAATTGGCCAATGCATCATCTAAACAAATCGCGGGCATGCCAAAATTAACCTTGGGCCTGGGTAGAATTTTTACTTCAATACTATCTTGCGAACTACAACCCGGGTTGCTAACAAAAGCCGTGTTTACATAGTACTTAGCAGTAATAATGGTATCGGTAATATTATTTAAAATGAGGGTTGGATTAGAACTTGTTGCATCTGATAGTCCGTTTACAGGCGTCCAGGTATACACATAATTAGGGTTTGTAGCTGTACCCAATAACTGGGATGCATTTGCACAAACATTTGCGTTAACTGTTCCTGCTACTGATGCTGGCATGTCTGTATAAATCACAACATCTTTAATCGAATGATTGTCGTTCTGTCCGCCCGTAGCAGAAGTAAAACCAAGATAGCCGGTAAAATTAAATTGCTGAAAACCACTAATCACCAGTGTTCCATTTACATACACATCAATATTACCTTTATCGTAGTTAATTTTTGCGTGATTATAATCTTTTGATCTGATAGCCGATAAGGTTCCAGCTGCATTGGTAGCGGTTGGCATCCCTGAATTACATTCTGCATAACCAGTACCCCAGCGTATTTCTACTTTAGGCATCTCGAAGGTAGTTGTAGGCCCACAATTATTATAAGTATCAAAACAAACTTTTAATCCATTGGCTGTAGAAGGAATTCCCATTCCGGCACCTGATACAAAACCCGTTGGCGGAACGTCTAAAAAACAAAAGGCAATACCATCAGCACCAGAACCATCAAAAATTCTAAAATCAAATTCGGCTACCCATTTATTGCAAATCCCTAAATTAATGGGTTGATTATAGAATATGGCGCCGCTTTGAAAGGCTGTAGTGTTACATAAAAATACCTCACTAAAATTTGTGTTCGTAATATTTCCAACTTTGGCGCTTCCCTGCAAATTCCAGCCAGAGGTATTTACCGGAGCCCCCAATAATTGTGCAAAAACATGTGTTTGGGTAAATGCATCATTTGAAAAAAAAAGCAAGAGGCATAAGAGAATATTAGAAGCTATTTTTTTCATATCTGAATGACGTCGATTTGTAATGAGAGCTAAACTTACAAAAAAATGCTGCTTCCCGACTAGAATGGTACCCACATTTAACCATTTCTTTCTCCCACAAATACAAAGAACAACACTTATAATAAAGTTCAAAAGATTCCTATTTTTTAAATCAGCAAAATTTGCCTTCTTTGTAACTCCAATGAAAGCAGCAAGCATACAAGAAATTAAATTAGAACTGAGTGAAACCAGTGCAGCTCAACTGAAACAACTATGCCTGCATTTAGCAAAATTTAAAAAAGAAAATAAGGAACTACTTACTTATCTCCTTTTTGAATCGCACGACGAAGCTTCATATATTAATGAAATAAAAGCAGGTATCGACGAAGGTTTTGCCGAATTACCGAAGGCCAATAATTACCTCAATAAAAAATCATTAAGAAAAACCCTACGCATTGCCAATAAGCATATCAAGTATATGGGTTCTAAACAAGGTGAAGCCGCAGTGCTGATTTATTTTTGCGAACAACTAAAAAACTCCTCCATCCCTTTTCAAAAAATTACCATTCTTAAAAACATCTACCTGCAACAACTAAAAAAAATAAATATGGCTATCGGCAGTTTACACGAAGACCTTCAATACGATTTTCAACAGCAACTAAAAGATTTGGCTATTTAATTAAGATTCTTCGTCGAAATATAATTTGTAAAAACTCTTTCCACTAAACTCATCATATCCTTTTTCAATTAAATCTTTTCTTCCATGAATATATACATGGAAGTTTTTGTCGAGCTTCAAAATACTTTTAAAAACACGTTGTTGCCTTTTAACCGCTGAAAGGTGAATATCAAATTCGTCTTCTATGGTTACCTGCCTTGCTGCTTCGTAGGTTTGTTTATACTGGGTAAAAGTTTCAATCATTTCTGGATGATGCAAAACTTCGGTAGCAAATTCATCCATCTTGAATGCTTCCTTGGTTTTAAAATAATCCATACTTCGATTGAGCAGATCTATCTGGTCTGACTTATTCACGTCAAACTTTTCCAGCAACTCATTACTGATAAATAATTTACACATCCCCATCGCAGTATCTGTATGATAATAACTGGTTGCTGAAGGAGCCACCTGTAAAAAGTCTTTTACCCAATACATAGCATCCTGTTGCTTGTTCGTATTGTCTACTACACAAACCACATATCCCTCAGCTTGGTTCTTTTTAAAAATCAAACAGCCCTTATCGAGTTTATTAATATTTACACCATCTTCTGCTATTACTTCCCAGCTTTGACCATGGGGAAACACTTTTAAAAAGGTTTCCTTACTCTCGCTTTTAAAGATCCCGATAGCTTCCACATATTCGGTTCCGAAGGGTACATTGCTAAACTGGGCGATATACATTTCCCCTTCTTTCACCTTTGAATGGGTGCTTTTGCTATAAAGAAATTGCGCTAGAAGGGCCGATTGTTGGGTAAATTGTTTAGGATCCTTGAATAATTCAGTCACATAATGGTACACTTCATTCAAACCCAAATCGCTCAAATGGGTAAAATGATATTGCTCTTCCACATTAAATGCCCCCAGAAAATACTTGCTCAATATGCCCCTAACAATCGAATCATTTAAGGTAAGAGGGTTCATAGAAAGCCCCAAAGTTTCTCCTCTAGTTGGATTACCAAGCTTATGAACGATAACTTGTTCCAGCAAAACACTATCAATTCCTGTCATAATACAACGAAGATAATAGAGAGTTAGTTAGAAGAAAATAGTTCCTCTCATAAAGCAAATTCGTTTTTCGGCCATAAAATGTGCACCTTTACAGTATAAATTCATGGGCTTTGTCCTTTTTGGATGCAATTTGCCTTAAACTTTAAACTACTTCTCGACTATGTACACCCAGATTTGGAGCAAATACCTGCCTATTATTAAGATCTTATTAAAGCGTTCTGCCAATGGCAATCAAACGCTGGAATTGAACAGGATTGACTTTGAAAGAGCTGGAACAGGCCGCAAAGCTGGATATAAGTTTTTAATAGAATTTGTAGCAGGAAGAACCATCAATGTTTTAAGTGGTATTCCATTGGCAAAAGATTTGGCAGATACTATGTTAGCTGATGTTGCTATCAAAGAGATCTTGTTAAAAGGAAATTACGAAGTGGCTTTGAATACACGTTTTCAATTAAGCATTAAAAACGTTACCCCAGCAGCTACTACAGAAGAAGCATAATGTAACCCCAAATAAAAAAAATACCTCCTAAATTAGGAGGTATTTTTTTGTCTTTTCGTAGAAAATATTTATGCGATCATTCTTATCTCTTTATTTATATCTCTTCACTTACAAAGTACTCATGTCTATCACAAATCGATATTTTACATCAGATTTAATCACCCTTTCATAAGCCGCATTAATATCTTTCATAGCTATCAATTCAATATCTGATACAATATTATTGGCCGCACAATAGTTGAGCATTTCCTGGGTTTCTTTTATCCCTCCAATCATCGAGCCCAAAATGCTTCTTCTCTTGGATATTAATTTGGCAGCACTAATTCTACTGTCTTCCGGTGGTATACCCACTAGTAACATGGTGCCATTTACTTTCAATAGATTCAAAAACTTATTCATGTCGTGCGGAGCAGCTACCGTATTCAATATATAATCAAAACTATTGGCAGCGTCTTTCATGGCTGCTTCATCGGTAGACAATATAAAATGCGATGCCCCTAATTTTTTTGCGTCTGCTTCTTTAGATGCACTGGTACTTAGCATGGTTACTTCTGCGCCAAATGAAGCTGCAAACTTAACCGCCATATGCCCCAATCCTCCTAAACCTAGTACTGCTACTTTGTGGCCTTTACCAACTCCTGCGTATCTCAATGGAGACCAGGTGGTAATACCGGCACATAACAAAGGTGCCACTGCTGCCAAGTTGGAAGTAAAAGGAACCTGTAAAGTGTAATGTTCGTTTACCACAATTTTACTGGAATATCCACCATAAGCAACTGTTTTACCATCGCGCTCATACCCATTATAAGTGCCAGTCATTCCGTTTTCACAATACTGTTCTAAATCATCTTTACAACAATCGCATTTCCTGCAAGAGTCAATAAATACACCCACTCCGGCAATATCACCTACTTTAAATTTTGTAACGCCAGCACCTACTTCAGATACACGACCTACAATTTCATGTCCCGGAACCAATGGATACATGGCAGGTCCCCATTCACTTCTGGCCATATGAATATCCGAATGGCAAACGCCACAATATAAAATGTCGATTAGCACATCTTGCTCTCCAACAGATCTTCTTTCAAAACCAAAGGGTTCCAATGCTGTTGTTTTACTTAAGGCTGCATAAGATTTAACGGGGATCATGTATCGTATTTTATTATTTATAAATCAATTTTAAAAGGAAAAAAATTCTCTTTTTTTAATGCTTCAAGTTAGTACTAAATTCTGTTTAATTTTATTACACAAAAGATATTACTTTGTAAGCCATATTTTTTATGGCCGCTACTAGTGTAACAGAATTGATATTGTTTTGTTTAATTATTTAATATTTGTGTTGAATGCGTGAAAAAGAAAAAAAGAAATCTAATCCATTTTTAATATTCACTGTGCTTCTATTAGTAGCCATCGTGGCTATTTTTGTATTAAAGCTCACTTTATTTACGCCAAAAGAAACACCCATTTCCATAGATAAGTATGCTCCTGAATCTGTAACCAAAAATGATATAGATCCCAGCATTGCTGCACCTAATTCAAAAGAAGATAAAAACCAGGAATTCCGTAAAAATTGGAAGAATTATATTTCTATTGCCACGCTGCATAAAGACATTGATTACATCATTGCACCTGATGGAAGGGTTAGCAACTTGAATGTGCCTTTGATCAATAAAACCGAATATCCCATAGAGTCGATCACCATTAAAGTGAATTACATCAATCCGGGAAATAGTAGTTACCTGGAAACTAGAAATTTTGAAGTAAAGAATGTGTTACCCGGAAACAGAACAAGTTATCCTGGTCCGGAAATTAAAGTGAATGCTGTTACCCTAATCTGTGAAATAATAAAAATACATTCTGCCAATTTCAATTTCTGTTTCGATAAAGATTTATCAATAGATTCACAAACGAATGGAGGATTTAGTGGCAACCCATTAGATCCCTGGAAATGTAAATAATTTAAACGCTGCTATTTTGAAGAATCTAACTGTATTCGCATTTTTGATTTGCCTTTCGGTAAGCCTTTTTGCACAAAAGAAAAATAGCAATTTCAGGATTCATATTCGCAAAACACATTCACCCATTACCATTGATGGTTTAATGAACGAAGCTGCCTGGCAGGAAGCGTCGGGCGTGAAAACCTTTTACAGTGTGCTTCCTATGGATACGGGCATCGCAAAAGTTCCTACCGAAGTGCGGATGTGCTTTGATGATAATAATATATACATCCTTGCCATTTGCACTAAAACCATCAAGGGTGCAGATATGGTAGAATCGCTTCGCCCTGATTTTAATTTTGTAAAAAACGACAACTTTATTTTTTTTCTCGACCCCTTCGATGACCAAACAAGCGGTTTCACATTTGGCGCTAACGCAGCAGGTGCTCAATGGGATGGCACACTCTATGAAGGGGGTAAAGCAGATTTAAATTGGGATAGTAAATGGTTCTCCGCAGTAAAGTCGAATAAAGACCAATATATTTTCGAAGCTTCGATTCCCTTTAAAACAATCCGTTACAAAAAAGGATTAAAGGAATGGGGTATTAATTTTAGCAGAAACGATTTAAAGTCTACCGAAAAGTCAAGTTGGGCACCTGTTCCACGTCAGTTCCCAACGGCTTCACTGGCTTATACCGGCGTTCTTGAGTGGGATGAACCACCACCTTCTCAAGGAACCAATTTTTCCTTAATCCCCTATTTACTGGGTGGTGTTTCAAAAGATAATACTAATGGAAATAGTAGTTCCTGGAAGTCAGATGTAGGGCTCGATGCTAAATTGGCTGTCACATCTTCTCTCAACCTCGACCTAACCATTCATCCAGATTTCTCTCAGGTTGAAGTAGATAAGCAAGTAGTTAACCTGAGTAGATTTGAGTTGTTCTTTCCCGAAAAAAGGCAGTTCTTTTTAGAGAATAGCGACCTCTTTGGAAATTTTGGTTATAGTTCTATCAGGCCTTTTTTCTCTCGAAGGATTGGCCTCGACGCACCTATTTCTGCAGGTGGCAGACTGAGTGGTAAGATTGATAAGAATTGGCGTGTGGGCGTAATGGATATGCAAACAGAAAACATTTCTCAAACAGGTTTGCCCAAAGAAAATTTTGCAGTGATGGTATTGCAAAGAAAACTATTCAGTAGGTCAAATATTGCCATCATTTATGTTGATAAAACTGCAGTGGGCTCAATCGGCGATTCTGTAAAAAATAAATTCAGTGCCTATAACCGAAATATTGGTTTAGAATATAACCTTGCTTCTGCCAACAATATCATTACGGGTAAATTCTTATACCTAAAATCATTTAGTCCAACTACCACCACCAACAACGATGTGGTTTCTGGTAACCTGATGTACAATAGCAGGAAATGGAATCTATCAATACAAGAAGAATTCGTTGGTAAAAGCTATACTGCAGAAGTTGGCTATGTTCCTCGTAATGGCTATTTCAGGTTGAATCCGCAAATGACAAGAAACTATTTTCCAAAATCGGGTAATATTTTAAGTCACGGCCCCCAATTCGTGGCCAATTTTTATTACGACCAAAATATTACGCGCAATACAGATAACCAAGTAGCTGCCTCATATATTTTTAAATTCCGGAACAGTACCACGTTTTCTGGAATTGTGCTACACGACTATGTAGAAATTCTCAAAGCCTTCGATCCAACCAATACAGGTAAGGATTCTTTAGCCATTGGCACTAAGCATCAGTGGACCACAGTAGGTTTTGACTTGCTATCAAAACCACAAAAATTATTTACTTATATTTTTTCTATGCGATACGGAGGATACTATGCAAATGGAACACTTTTTAATATATCCAGCGAATTGGGTTATCGCATACAACCCTACTGCAGCATTGCTTTAAGCTCGGCTTATTATTTGCTTAACCTTCCTAGCCCCTGGGGAAACAATGCGTATCTTTTAATAGGCCCAAAGATAGACCTTACTCTTACTAATCGATTCTTCTACACCACTTATGTTCAATACAATCAACAACAAAATAACCTGAATTTTAATTTGCGATTACAATGGCGGTACAAACCAGCCTCTGACTTATTCCTGGTATACTCAAATAATTATTACGCCACTCCATTCGTTACTAGGAACAACGCATTTATATTAAAATTTACCTATTGGTGGAATAAATAATTAGCCCTTTGTCAGTGAAGGATAGTTGTATCTTTAAAAGGAGTTATCAATCTCCTTTTATATACCAACGACTAGCCATTTATGAAAAAACAAATTTTACTATTTGTAGCATCCCTGCTATGCATCGCTTCCGGATTTGCACAAACTACTGTACAAACCCTTTTAACAGAAAATAAAAGCAACCCCATCGGCATCGATATAAGTAGCCCCAGATTTAGTTGGGAACTAAAAAATGAGGCAAGAAATATTGTTCAAACAGCTTATGAGATTAAATTAATTGCACCCACAAAATCGGGCAATTGGAGTACTGGTAAAGTCAATACCAATCAATCTGTACAAATTCCTTATACTGGCCCTGCATTACAATCTAATTCAAAATATCAGTGGCAGGTAAGGGTTTGGGATCAATCCAACCAACCTTCTCCTTGGAGCGTACCCGTGAATTTTCAAATGGGATTATTACAAGTAAGCGACTGGATTGCAAAATGGATTGAACCCGGTTATCAGGAAGACGATAAATTAAGACCAAGTCCGCTATTTAGAAAATCATTTAACAGCAAGAAAAAAATTCAATCAGCCACCGCATATATAACAGCCCATGGTTTATATGAAGCACATATCAACGGAAAAAAAGTAGGTGATGCTTTTTTAACACCAGGTTGGACTGCCTATCAAAAAAGATTACAGTATCAGGCATACGATGTAACTAATTTAATGCAATCTGGTAAAAACGCAATTGCAGTTGCATTAGGTAGTGGTTGGTATCGTGGCATTATTGGATTTGATAATAATAAAAATGTTTACGGAAAAGATATCGCACTATTAATGCAATTAGAAGTTGTATATAGTGATGGTACTGTAGAAAAAATTGGTACGGATGCAAGCTGGAAATCGGGTATTGGTGAAATTCGTTCAGCTGAAATTTATAATGGCGAAACCATTGATGCACGCCAGGAAAAGAAAGGTTGGAAATTAGCCAATTATAATGATGGCGACTGGTCTTCGGTAGTTCTTGGAAAACAAACCATGAATAACCTGGTTGCCACAGAAAATGAACTGGTAAAAAAACATGAGGTATTCCAGCCCGTAAAAATTTTCACCACACCAAAAGGCGAAAAAGTAATTGATTTTGGTCAGAACCTGGTGGGTTGGGTAACCCTGAAAGTAAAAGGAAATTCAGGAGATAAGATTACTATTTCACACGCAGAGGTTTTAGACAAGCAAGGAAATTTTTATACCGAAAATTTACGTGCTGCTATTTGTCAGAACACTTACGTTTTAAAAGGTGGTGAAGAAGAGGTTTTTGAACCACATTTTACCTGGCAAGGATTTAGATATGCCAAAATTGAAGGGTATCCTGGTGAATTAAATGCAGCAAACTTTTCTGCCGTGGCACTTTATTCTGATATGCCTCAAACTGGAACACTTAATACTTCTAACAATCTGATTAATCAATTACAACACAATATTCAATGGGGTCAGAATGGCAACTTTTTAGACGTTCCTACAGATTGTCCGCAAAGAGACGAACGCTTAGGTTGGACGGGCGATGCACAGGCTTTTTCTCGCACAGCATCTTTTAATAGAAATGTAAATAGCTTTTTTTCGAAATGGTTAAAAGATGTGTCGGCAGATCAATTGGCTAATGGAAGTATCCCATTTGTAATACCCAATGTATTAGGTGAAGGTGCATCAGGTGCTACCGGTTGGGCCGATGTGGCAACCATCGTTCCCTGGAATATTTATCTTGCTTATGGAGATAAAAGAATTTTGGAACAACAATATCCAAGCATGAAATCCTGGTTAGGATTTATGCAGGCAAAAAGCAAAAACGACTTATGGAATACTGGATTTCATTTTGGTGATTGGTTATTCTATCGCCCATTTGATGATAATGATGGAAGCTCTGCAGTTACCGATAAATACTTAATAGCACAATGCTTCTATGCGCATACCACTCAAATAATGATCAATACTGCGAAGGTTTTGGGTAAAGCAGAAGACGTTCCAGTATATGAAGCATTACTGAAAAAAATAAAAGAAGCTTACCTTAAAGAGTATGTAACCGGTTCGGGCAGGCTCGTTTCATCAACACAAACAGCCTATGTGTTGGCTTTGGAATTTGATATGTTACCAGCATCTATGCTTGCACAAGCTGCCGAACGACTTGTTGAAAATATTAAAAGTTATGGCAATCATTTAACCACAGGTTTTCTGGGAACACCCTACCTCTGTGAAGTACTTTCCAGATTTGGGTATACAGATATGGCTTATACTTTATTGCTTCAAGAAACCTATCCTTCCTGGTTATATCCTGTAAAAATGGGTGCCACCACTATCTGGGAAAGATGGAATGGTATTCGTACAGATGGAAGTTTCGAACCTGCATCAATGAATTCATTTAATCACTACGCATATGGTGCCATCGGAGACTGGATGTATCGAGTAATGGTGGGCATCGATACTTATGAAGATGGACCAGGTTATCAGCATATCAAAATTGAACCACATTTTGGTGGCAGTTTTACTTTTGCTTCTGCAAATTTAAAAACCTATTACGGCACTTTGAGTAGTGGTTGGAAACTAAGTGGCAATTCTATTTTAATAGATGCAATTGTTCCTCCAAATACCCACGCTACTGTAATTCTTCCAGCAAAGTCGAGAAATGATATAACAGAAGATGGAAAGGCTTTACCAGATGATATAAAAACAAGTGTATCAAATAATACCAACGCTTTTATTCAAATAGAAATCGGTTCAGGAAAATATCAGTTCGAAATAAAAAGAAAATAATATACAGCATGAAACAAGTTTTCACTTTTATAGCCATTTGTATTGCATTAAACCACAGTGCGATTTCGCAAGAAACTGATCTGTTACACCAACCATGGAAAGCTTCATGGGTTGCGGTACCCAATACATCTGCTACCGATTTTGGTGTGTATATGTTTAGAAAAAAAATGTCTCTGCCTGTAAAACCAGAAAAGTTTCTGGTACACTTATCGGCAGATAACAGATACAAATTATTTGTAAACGAACAACTCGTATCATTCGGACCCACACGCGGTGATATTGCCCATTGGAATTATGAAACAATCGACCTTGCTCAATATTTAAAAATGGGTGAAAATACAGTAGCAGCGTTAGTGTGGAATGAAGGAGAGCAGAAACCAGAAGCACAGATTAGTTTCAGAACTGGCTTCTTGATGCAGGGTGTTAATTTCAAAGACTCAATATGGAATACCGATAGTACCTGGAAATGTTTACAGGATACATCCTATCGTGCATTGAATGTGCAAATGAATACTTATTATGTAACCGGGCCAGGTGAACTGATCAATTTCAACCATCGTATTCAGGGTTGGCAGAAAAATGATTTTGATGATGCTGCCTGGAAAAAAGCTTCAGCCATCAGCGGGGCTTATCCGAAAAATATTTTGATGATGGATATGCCAGTAGGCTGGAACCTGGTTGCTTCTTCACTTCCGCCCAGAGAATTTAGTAACCTGCGTTTACAAAAAATAGTGAGAGAATCCGGAAAAAATATCCCGGTAGGATTTCCAAATCTGAAATCAAGCTTTCAGATTCCAGCCAATAGCACGGATACTATTTTATTAGATCAAAGTTTTCTTACCAATGCCTATCCCACTATTGAATTTGCAAAAGGAAGAAATGCCAATATCCGAATCGGATATGCAGAAGCTTTATTTACAAAATATCCCTCTAAAGGAAATAGAAATGAAACAAATGGAAAAACGTTTATAGGTAAGGAAGATCAATTGATATCTAATGGCTCAGATGATCAGTCATTCACCGCACTTGATTTTAGAACCTATCGATATATACAGTTAATAGTACAAACAAAAGATGAGCCCCTGATTATTAAAGACTTCTTTGGAAATTTTACCAGCTACCCCTTTATTAAAAAAGCCAATTTCAATGCGGGCAATCCCTTGTACAATCAAATACTGGATATAGGTTGGCGCACTGCAAAATTGTGTGCTTGGGAAACCTATATGGACTGCCCCTACTACGAACAGTTACAATATATTGGCGACTCTCGCATACAGGCTTTGCTTTCATTATACAATACCGGAGACGATAAACTAGTTCGCAATGCATTGAATCAGATGAACGAATCCAGATTACCAGAAGGTGTTACTTTAAGCCGCCACCCTTCGCATACCGCACAACTGATTCCTACATTTTCATTGTGGTATATCGATATGTTGCACGATTATTGGATGTACGGAAAAGATGAAGTATTTGTAAAAGATAAATTGATGGGTACCAGGGGTATCTTAGAATTCTTTAAACGCTTTCAACAGAAAGATCATTCATTAAAAGATGTACCTTATTGGAATTTCACTGATTGGTGCGAAACCAAAGGATGGGATGGAGGAAGAGCTCCAGTAGGTAAAGATGGTTACTCTTCAGTGATGGACCTGCTTTTATTGTACACTTATCAAATGGCTGCCGATATGGAATTGAAGATTGGCATACCAGCCTTAGCAGAATCCTATAAAGCAGAAGCGAAAATTTTGCAACAGACCATTCGGAATAAATATTTCGATGTAGGAAAAAAATTATTTTCAGACAGAACCGAAAAAGATCTCTACTCACAACACGCCAATACCCTTGCCATTTTAACAGGAACTACAAATGGGGAAGAAGCAAAATCAATCGCCAAAAAATTAATGGCCGATACAAGCATTACTGAAGCCACTATCTTTTATAAATATTATGTGTATCAGGCACTCACTAAAGCAGGATTTGGAAACGATTATTTGAACTGGTTAGATATCTGGAAAAGAAATATCAAAGAAGGACTTACTACATGGGCTGAAATTTCTGATATCAATAATGCCAGAAGCGATTGTCATGCTTGGGGGGCAAGCCCGAACATAGAATTTTTTCGCACCGTTCTAGGGATCGATACAGATGCGCCCTCCTTTAAAAAAGTAAAAATTATACCACACTTAGGAAATGAAACGAAGATCAGCGGAAGCATTCCCCATCCCGATGGAACCATTACCACCAGCTATGAATTAAAAGAAGGAAGCTGGCAGATCAAAATTGAATTACCTAAAACCATTACCGGGTATTTAGAGTGGAAAGAAAATAAATATCCTTTAAAAGAAGGAGCCAATAATTTCAAACTATAATTTCAAATAAAAAATTCCCCTCCATCACATGAGATGGAGGGGTGCCCAAGCGAAGCGATGGGCAGGGTGGCTCTCTCCTTACATAAAAAGGGTGTAAACACCCCCATACAGGTATTGCATTCCTAAAAAAGACTTTGTATTTTGATGCGGTAACCTCTCGCTCATTCCCCCCCGTATTTATTTTCTTTTATTTCATGCTATGTCTCAAAAAAGATGGGCCAAACAATGGCTTCAAATATTGAGAGATCTTATGTTCGTATTGCGCGAACTCTGGCTTTTATTAGGCATACACCTGCTTGCCCTTTTTGCATTTTTACTTATGCCTCAGGGAACCGATATGTTATTGTCGATTCTTGAACCCAAAACTTTTATTCTAAATGCCTCACACATTACATTGCTTATAGTAGCTATGTTTTGTTGGAGTATCTCCTCTGAATTTTGTACCAGGTTCTTGATTTACATGACTGATAATTCTGGGCATACATTGAGTCCGGAAAGAGTTTCCCTTCGCAAACAAAATCAAAAATGGATTGCAGTATTCTTTCTCTACTTCCCACCCATCTTAGTAGCCCTCGCATTTATAAAAGCCTATTTCCAAAATCTATCAGATATCAGTAGTTCCTGGTGGATATTGGTTTTTATACTTACAGCAATTTCCGGCTTACTCTTTCTTTTAAAGTATTTATACAAAGCCGATTATCGAAAACATAAACCCAATATTTTTCATTGGATGCATTTAAGTGAAACGGAGAAATATTGGACTTCAAAATTGTACGGCATATTTAATGAATATAGGGTAGACCTGCATGAAGATGAAATGCCTCTGCAAACTCATGATCTTCCCCGGGATTTATTACTCTCGAATGGTAGTTTTATACCCGCTGTTTTTCAATTAAAGAAAAGACCCACAAAATTAGCAGATACAAAAAACATACGTGTTTGGATGTTTCGAATTCCTCTGGTTTACTATCGAAATCTGTTAACACAATTCTTTGTGTTAGTGGTTCTCTCCATTTTACTGATCTGTTTTTTTGCTTTTGCATGCACCGAAACTTATCAAAGTATCGGTGCCATTGCCATGATCTGTTTTGCTTTTGCCTCCTGGCAAATCATGTATACATTACTTCATTTTCTAGACAAGGCACAACCCATCCCTAAAATCAATCTTACATTTCGTTTAATCGTATCTATATGGATCTGTTTTTGTTCCTATACAAATAACGACCATCCTGCAAGGTGGATAGAAAAAGAAAAAATAAGAGTCGGAAAAAAAGTATCGGAACATTTTAAAACGTGGATCTCAAATCTAGAGGCTTCAGAACATTATCAGAATGCCGATCAGATTCCCATATTCTTTTTAGCATCTGAAGGAGGTGCATTAAGAACGGGTGCATTTACAGCTATGTTATTGGCAAAAATGCAAGACAGCTTCCCAAATTTTAAAAAACATATTTATTGTTATAGCGGTATTTCAGGAGGGAGTCTGGGTTTACAGTATTTTCAAAGTCTACCGAATTCGCTCTCACTAAAAAAAGAATATAGCAAGAGCAGTAGCACATTTTTTGAAACCGATTTTTTGTCGCCCGTTACTGGCAAACTGGTTTTCGGGGAATTGTTGAACTGCTTTTTTCCATTTCATATTGCCTCTTTCGATAGAGCCATTGCCTTAGAAAATGCTTGGGAATTAAGTTGGTCAAGCGCCAATAAAAATCAGGAAAATATTTTTGCTGCATCTTTTAATCAACAGATCGGAGAAAACAAACCTGCCATATTTATCAATGCAGTGGAATCAGAAACCGGATTACCTGTAGTATGGACCAACACACAGCTCGACAGTACCATTGCACTTTATGGTGCCAGGGATCTAAGAAATAAATTTCATTTATCAATTGCCTATTCAACGGCTATTAATTTAGGAACCCGTTTCCCTTTTATTTCTCCTGCCGCCATGTTAGAATTTAATCTGCCTAATCATCATAAAAATCGTTTCCATTATATCGATGGCGGGTATTACGAGAACAAGGGTGAGCAAACATTATTAGAAATTATTCAGGCAATACATATTGAAAATTATCCCGCAGTAAAGCCCTATATCATTCAGTTTAATTTTTCACAGGATGATACCAGCAACCATAGTATTCGATTTGCAAACGAATTCATGGAAGTGATCAATGGAATTGAGAATACAAGATTTGCCAGAGCAAGTCTTACAGTTGAAGCGATGAAAAAATACATGCAGAAACATTTCGACACCTCACAAATCATCAACCTCAATTTAGATATTTCCATTAAACAATTACCCATGAACTGGATATTGTCTCATACTGCCATGAACAGAATTGATAGTTATACAAACGCGCAGATGTATCTGAAAAAAGATTCGTTACAAGTGCAACATATTTTCAATGCCATTAAAAATATAAAACCATAATTATATGAAAAAGAATCTTTTAATGATAAGCTGTATTTACATTTTGCTGATGGGTTGTGCCGGTGTGAAAATTTATTCCGATGCCAATTTGCAACACCCAACTGCTGTTCAGTTTCACTATGCCAAACCCTTCTTACTGGTAGAACGTAACGCAACTAAAGATGGTACAACTAAAACAACTATTGTGTATTTGCCCGATCAGTCTGAGACCTATTATGCTAAAATGGTGAGTGGCTTAGGCAATAGCGATCTGAAAATTGCTTTTGAAAATGGATCCATCGCTTCACTGGGAACCAGTTCAGATAATAAGATCCTTTTATCAACTGGATCACTCAGTAGTTTAATTAGTGATCTTGCAAAAATGCCCCAAGCATCTTCTAGCGAAATGAAAATAGATGCGCTTGAGTCATCATTCGATTTGTATGAAATTATGATCAGTGATGGAAAAACAAGTTTGAAAAAAGTTGCCTGGAAAAAATAAACACTACTTAATTAAAAGTTTATGAAACTTTTCGATCTCCTTTTTTTCATCCACACTCATGGCTTCATTATTCGAAAATTTGGTTTGCAGAAAAACAACCCTTTTATGGTGCGGATACTTAGCTAATATATCTATAATCATTTTTTCAATGCCCTCATCTTTTTGATATAAAGGCTTGATATTGGTGGGAATAGTTTTATCTCTGTTGGGACGTTTTAAGATTTCGGCCTCTAAAGTTGCCACCCAGTTTGGTGGCATATCTGTTACCTTCTGGGCTTTTAAATAAAGCCCCTCTAATTGTTTTTTACTAAGTGAGCCCCTTTCTTCATACTGGTGCATTAAGCTCATGATAAATAATGCATCCGGATTATGCTTATAGCAAGCATCCAGAATTTTATCAATAATATCAATACCCTGTTTTTTCTTAATCATGTTTCAGCAAGAACTATGCTGCAAGGTCGGAAATAATATTCGGTAAGCGCCAACTAGATCTTTGATAAGATAATCTGCGAGTCAATTTCCAATATCTGACGTGCAAGTTCCACATCTTCAATGGTAATATCTTCCATCATTTCTTTTCCATTTTCTCTAGATTCTGCCATGGCAACTTTAACCATTACCAATTGCGTCTCCGCTTTTATGGCCCGGGTAAGAAACTGTTCTTTTTCTACCTGCGTTCTGTGCAAAGTCTTATCCATTCCTTCAATAATCTCAGTCTTTCCTCTTACCTGCTCTTCGAGCACTTTAAGTTTACGAATGAATTTTGCACGAATAATAAGATAACTAAATACAGAAACTGCAATAGTAGTGGTGGCCAAAATAATAATAATACTTACATCTATCATTAGATCATTCATTTAGGGGTTAAAATGACAAACTAACTGCAGTAGTTGAAGTTGGAGGCCAACTCTTGACCAAAGGTTTCTTGGGGGAACCTGTAACAAATATAATTTATTAAACAAAAGTTTACGAAAAAACTTTCTTTTTAAAATAAATTAAAATGCTTCCTATGAACGGCTCAGGCCTTTTTAATGGCTTTGGCAGGGTTTTATTATTATTTGTATCTTCCATTTTCAGGAAATGGTCTCTTCCTATATGCAATCCATTAAAAAGTCATTCGAACAGTATTCCATTGCTAATTACCTCTTTAAATGGACGTTTTTGGTAGCACCCATGGCGATTGTGGTGGGCAGTTTTGTAGCACTATTTCTTTGGTTATTAGATAAGGTTACTCAATTTAGATGGCAAAATGGATGGGTAATTTATTGCTTACCCTTTGCGGGAATCTTAATTTACTTTCTGTATCAGAAGATTGGCAAAAAGACAGAAGCAGGAAATAATTTGATTATCGACGAAATTCACGAACCAGATGGCGGGGTACCGGCACGAATGGCTCCTTTGGTTTTGTTTACTACCCTGATTACTCATTTATTTGGTGGATCAGCTGGCCGAGAGGGAACTGCAGTTCAAATGGGGGGAGGCATTGCTGGTCTTTTTGGCCGTTGGTTAAAATTAAACCAACATGATCTGCGCGTATTACTCATGGCTGGAATTGCTGCCGGTTTTGCAGCGGTTTTTGGAACCCCTGTTACCGGAACAGTGTTCGCTATGGAGGTAATTGCCATTGGAAGTATCAAATACGATGCACTTTTACCTTGCCTGATCGCCAGTTTACTGGCAAATTTTACCTGTAATTGCTGGGGCATTCAACATACCATTTATAGTATTCACTTCATGCATTCAGACACTAATACCTTTTTTGGGATTGATTATCTACTCATAGGTAAAACGATAATCGCTGGAATTGCATTTGGTCTTGTTGCTTATCTCTTTGGTGAAATGCAACAGAGCGTAAAAGATTATTCTAATCGGTTAATCAAGATCAAATGGCTGATTCCAGCAATTGGTGGATTTATCGTTATTGGATTAAGTATTCTATTAAACACACGCGACTATCTGGGTCTGGGTGTTACATCCGAAAACCCAACAGGCATTTCTATTGTAAATGCATTTACCCTGGGTGGTGTAACCAGTTGGAGTTGGTTCTGGAAATTAGTATTCACCGCCATTACATTAGGAACTGGTTTTAAAGGCGGAGAAGTAACACCCCTATTTTTTATTGGGGCTGCATTAGGCAATTTCATTGCCTGGATCAGTGGCGCACCGGTAGATCTGTTTGCCGCACTAGGTTTTATTGCCGTTTTTGCAGGCGCAACCAATACACCCCTTGCCTGTACCATTATGGGTGTGGAATTGTTCGGAGGTGAACATATTATCTATTATGCTATCGCTTGTTTTATAGCTTACTATTTTAGCGGACATTCGGGTATCTATTCCTCACAAAGGATTAGTAGTTCAAAAATTCGATCCGAAAATATCCATCATCCTACCAGTATCAAACATATAAGAGACCAACATAGAAATTCTAAATAAAAAATATATCATGCATTTATTCAACAAGTATTGTAGCCTGATTCTTTTTTGTTGCATTAGCATATTTGCTATTGCACAAAATGCGCCCAAACCTTACGGAGTTCTTCCAACTGCACGTCAGTTAGCTTGGCAGGAAAAAGAAATGTATGTGATCATGCATTTTACTCCCACCACTTTTCAAAATAAAGAATGGGGATTCGGAGATGCAGATCCTGCTATATTCAATCCCACTCATTTTAATGCAAATGCCATAGCCGCGGCAGTAAAAGCGGGAGGTTTTAAAGGTATTACGGTAGTAGCAAAACACCATGATGGTTTTGCTTTATGGCCTACGAAATCTACGGAATATAATATCAGCAAATCGCCATTCCGTGCTGGTAAAGGAGACCTCGTAAAAGAAATGATGATAGCTACGAATGTAGCAGGGCTTGCATTTGGAATCTATTGCTCACCCTGGGATAGAAACAATGCCAACTATAGTAAGCCAGCATATATCAACGAAGTGTATTACAAACAATTACAGGAACTATATAGTAATTACGGGAAGTTACATACCGTTTTCTATGATGGGGCAAACGGAGGTGATGGATTTTATGGTGGCGCAAGAGAAAAAAGATCAATCGATGCCTCTACTTATTATAATTATGAAAAGATTTGGACCATCGTGAGGGCCATGCAACCAAGTGCCGCCATCTTTAGTGATATCGGTCCAGACATTCGTTGGGTTGGAAATGAATCCGGATTTGCGTCGGAAACTTCCTGGTCTACCCTTACCCCTATCAGCCCAGTGAAAGATAAAAAACCTTCACCCGGATTTGTGGTAGAAACCGATTTGCCAACAGGCACTAGAAATGGTGCATTCTGGACTCCCGCCGAATGCGATGTACCGCTTCGACCAGGTTGGTTTTATCATCCAGAACAAGATGGAAAAACCAAAACACCTGCACAACTATTAGATATTTATTATAAATCAGTTGGTCGTAGTGCTTCGCTCGATCTGGGAATTGCTCCCATGCCAAGTGGAGAATTGCATCCAGATGATATCAAAAGCCTGAGCGAGTTTGGCGCAATTTTACAAAAGACATTTGCAAATAACCTTGCAGCTGGCGCCACCATCATTGCTTCTAATACCCGCACTAAGAGTACGCAATTTTCTGCCAATCAACTGATCGACCAGGATCGATACAGTTATTGGGCAACAGACGATTCTATAACTCACCCCAGTATTGTTTTTCAATTAAAAAACAAAAGCCGTTTCAATGTAATCCGTGTCAGGGAAAATATAAAACTAGGTCAGCGTATCGAAGCAGTAGCAATTGATGCTTGGCTCGATAATCAATGGAAAGAGATTGCCCAGGCCACCAGTATTGGGGGAAACAGATTAATTCGATTGCAAGAGCATATAGAAACAAGCAAAGTAAGGTTGCGTATTTTAAAATCGCCAGTATGTATTGCATTGAGTGATTTTGGGCTATTTGAAGAGTCAAACTTGTAATAAATAACTAATTCTTTAAAAAAATTGCATCCTACCTTTATAGTAACAGACTACTAGATAAATAGTCTTTTACACATAATTTATCTTTACGTTATGTATAAAGTTAGCTGCCTTTTGTTGGCATTATTTCTATTCTCTTGTAAAAGCAAGAAGGATACCATTAAGCCTAGTATAGAAAATATCAGTTCTTCTATTTATGCTTCAGGGATAATTAAAAGTAAAAATCAATACCAAGTATTTGGCACCGTAAATGGCATTATTACAGATGTATTTATTACCGAAGGTGATATTGTAAAAAAAGGAACACCTCTTTTTGCTATAGAAAACAAAACACAAAAACTCAATAAAGAAAATGCAGAATTAGCCGCACAGTATTCAGATTCTTATGCCAACGAATCGAAATTAAACGATGCAAAATTAGCTATCGACTTTGCCAGAAATAAAATGAAGAGTGATTCATTACTGTATGTTCGGCAACAAGCCCTATGGCAACAACAGATCGGAACAAGAATCGATTTAGAGCAGAGAGAATTACAAATGCAAAATTCAAAAACGAATTATACCTCTGCTATTTATAAATATCAAGACATTAAAAGACAAGTAGAATTCAATTCAAACCAGTCAAAAAAGAGCCTGCTTATTTCTAAAAACTTACAGAACGATTTTACAATCAAGAGTGAAATGGAAGGGAAAGTGTATTCCATTAGCAAGAAGAAAGGAGAAATTTCCAATGCACAAACTGCTCTTGCTGTAATAGGAGATGATACTAATTTTACGCTTGAAATGCAGGTTGATGAATATGATATTTTAAAGATCAAAAAAGGGTTGCCAGTAATTGTAAATCTCGAAAGTTATCAGGGAAAAGTATTTAATGCTATAATCACAAAAATCAATCCGCTCATGAACGAACGAAGCAAGACCTTTATGGTAGAAGCTGAGTTTGTACAAAAACCGGATCAGCTTTATGCCAATATTAGTTTCGAAGCAAGTATCGTTTTAGAAACAAAAGAAAAAGTATTACTCATACCCAGAAACTATCTTTTAAACGATAGCACCGTTATGAAAGCCAACGGTGAAAAGCAACTAATTAAAACTGGAATGAAAGACTACAACAAAGTAGAAATAATCTCAGGCTTAATCGCTACTGACGAATTGCTTAAACCCATCAAATGAAATACAAACTAATAGCCAGTATTTCTAAGTCGCTTTTATTTGCCCGGTTTAAACAAACTTTAGTTGCCGCAATTGGTGTAACATTTAGTATCACCATGTTTATTACATTGCTCAGTTTCATGTCTGGTTTAAATGATCTACTCGACGGATTAATTTTAAATAGAACAGCTCACGTTCGTTTGTATAACGAGATCAAGGCATCCGATCAACAGCCAGTTGATTTATCAGAAAAATATAAAGGCCATCATAATTTTGTTAGTTCTGTAAAACCAAGAGACGAAAAAGCCGAGATCCACAATAGCGGTGCTATTATACATGCACTTGAAACCGACAACCGTGTTACTGGTGTTGCACCAAAAATTATGGCGCAGGTATTTTATAATGTAGGCTCTATTGACCTAACAGGTGTGATCAATGGAATTGATGTGGATGAAGAGACTAGATTATTTTTTTTTAAGAACTATGTTGTGGAGGGTAATTATATCGATTTGAAAAATACACCCAACAGCATCATTTTAGGGAAGGGTGCTGCCGAAAAAATGATGTCGGCAATTGGAGATATTATTCAAGTAACCACCAGTAAAGGCGATCGCGTACAATTAAAAGTAGTGGGCTATTTTCAATCAGGCATTCAGGAAATTGATAAGGTGCAGAGTTATGCAAGCATCAGCACAACACAAAAAATTCTTGGTCAGCCCAATAGCTATATCACCGACATACAGGTGAAATTAAAAAACGTGTTAGATGCACCAATGATTGCAAAAGAATTTCAAAAAAAGTTTAACGTCGAAGCTGTTGATATACAAACTGCCAACTCCCAATTCGAAACAGGCAGTTCTATCAGAACACTCATTTCATACGCAGTAGGAATTACACTACTCATCGTGGCAGGGTTTGGAATTTATAATATTCTCAATATGATGATCTATGAAAAAATGGATTCAATTGCAATTTTAAAGGCAACGGGTTTTTCAGGGAAAGACGTGAATAATATTTTTATCACAATCGCTTTGAGCATCGGCATTTTTGGGGGAGCTCTTGGTTTACTCTTTGGTTATGGTCTTTGTAATATCATTGAACATATTCCGTTCAACACACCCTCTCTTCCTACTGTAAAAACCTATCCCATCAATTATAATCCAAAATTTTATATGATAGGAACTGTGTTTTCAATTATCACAACTTACCTGGCTGGATATTTTCCATCTCGTAAGGCAAGTAAAATTGATCCTGTAATTATTATCAGAGGAAAATAAGATGAGCAAGAAAATACTGATAGCAAATAAAATCTGTAAATCATTTCATGATCCCATTACGGTTCAGGTTTTGAATGATATTAGTTTCTCTGTAGACAAGGGTGAATTTATTTCTGTGATAGGTAGATCGGGTTGTGGTAAATCAACCTTACTCTATATTCTTTCTACCATGGACACCGATTATTCAGGAGAATTATTTATCGATGGCGTTTTAATGCGTACTAAAAAAGAAAAAGAGTTGGCTAGGGTACGCAACGAAAAAATTGGTTTCGTATTCCAATTCCATTACTTACTCAATGAATTTTCTGTATTACAAAATGTAATGCTACCCGGATTAAAACTCAATAAATATTCCAAAAAAGAAGTTGAACACCGCGCATACGAAAAATTGAAAGTGCTTGGAATTGAAAATGAAGCACTCAAATTACCCAACCAATTATCAGGTGGTCAAAAACAACGTGTTGCTATTGCACGCGCACTGATTAATGACCCGCTCATTATCATGGGTGATGAACCCACAGGAAACCTTGATAAAAAAAATAGTGAGGTTGTTTTTCAAATTTTCAAGGAACTCGCAAACAGTTTTCAACAAACCCTTCTAATCGTAACCCACGATAACGAATTTGCAGCCCGCACCAATCGTATCATTGAAATGGAAGATGGTAAAATTATAAATATGTAATAAAATTAACAGCCTCAATGGCTACAAGTGGAAAGTATGACCAAAATCAGCTTTTATATCTAACGGTTCTGCTAATTTTCACTCCTGAAAAAATTAGTTACCCTTTAGCGATTCCATATGTCAACGATTCATACAGCCTATAAATCAGGAAAAGACTTGTCGCCCAAATCAAGAGCCCTTTGGAATGTGGCAAAATCAGGAGTTTGGTTAGTTGGTGCGATCATTCTTTCCTGCTTATTGTTTTTTCCTCCCATCGGACTAATCCTATTTTGGAATATTTTGATCCCGGTTGCACCGGCACTTTTTGTAGTAGCGGTTGGTGTATGGAGAAATGTGTGTCCCTTAGCCACAACCAATCTTTTACCCCGCAGTTTCGGACTTTCAAAAAGAAAAAAATTAACCCCCATTCAATTGGGCAAATTAAACCTAATAGCAGTGGTGGCACTTTTTGCGCTTGTTCCATTACGACATGCCATCTTTAACAATAATGGACCAGCCACAGGACTACTCATCATTACTATGGCAATGATTGGCGTTTCAATGGGATTTGTGTATGAATGGAAAAGCGCCTGGTGTTCTGGTCTTTGTCCCGTTCATCCTGTAGAGAAATTATATGGTGGAAATACATTTGCTGCTATACCAAATGCACACTGCTTAGAATGTCAGAATTGTGTGGTGCCTTGCCCCGATTCTACTCCCAACATTCACCCCATCTCCTCTAAAAAAACATTGTATCATCAATTATCTGGATTGTTAATCGTAGGTGGTTTACCAGGTTTTATCTGGGGGTGGTTTCATGTACCAGACGAAACAAGTGTTGCTAGTTTTAGTAATTTAATATCTGTATATCAAATGCCCCTGATTGGTTTAGTGGCAAGCTCCATAGTGTATATTATTGTTTCCATGATGGTTCCCAATAAATACGAACAAAAGCTGATTAGTGTTTTTGCAGCAGCCGGCGTTTCCTGTTATTACTGGTACCGTATTCCCTATTTAATAGGCTATGGAAATTTTGGTGATGATGGATTACTGTACAATTTAAACCATCTGGTACCTTCATGGGTGATTCCAATCATTAATATGGCTACAACTGCTTTCTTTTTTTATTTTTTAGTTTTTCGAAAACAGAATAATCAAAGTTGGGTAGTGAGACCCCCATTTGCAGCTAAGGAAAAAATACATACCCTTTCTTAGAGAAGCCTTTCGGGAATTTGCTTACTCGCGTCTGCCCCCATTTTTTTGAGCTCTTCTATTTTGGTGATGATATTCCCCCTTCCGGTAGACAATTGTTTAAAGGCTTCATCATAACTGGTTTGTGCTTCACCGATTTTTTTTCCCACTAATTCTAGGTTGTTTAAAAAGCCATAAAACTTATCATACAATGCGCCTGCTTTTTCTGCTATTTCAATAGCATTTTTATTTTGCTGTTCCACTTTCCACAGATCGGCAATGATCTTTAATACGGCCAATAAATTTGTGGGGCTCACCAACATGATCTTCTTGTCGTAAGCATATTTCCATAGCTGGGGATCTTTCTTAACCGCTTCTAAAAATGCTGGCTCAATAGGAATAAACAACAATACATAATCCAGTGCAACCGCATATTTTGGATAATTCTTCTTACTCAACCCATCGATATGAGTTCTAAGAGATGCAATATGACTTTTCATGGCCATCTCTTGCTTTACAAAATCAGGCTCTGAAACGTATTGATCCCAGGCAACTAAAGAAACTTTCGAATCAACTATTACTTTTCGCTGATCGGGATAGGAAATGGTAACATCAGGTTGCAAACCATGTCCCTGATCATCCTTAATAATATTTCCAGCCAAGTCTCTGATAAATTCCTGTGTAACATATTCTCTGCCATGGGTTAGACCACTATGTTCCAATATAGATTCCAAAATCATTTCACCCCAATTTCCCTGCATTTTAGAATTGCCCTTTAATGCCGTACTTAAGTTATTAGCCTCCTGACTAACTTGTTCACTCATCTTAACTAATCGGTCTATCTCCTTACCCAAACTAAATCTTTCCTTCGATTCTTTTTCGTAAGTTTCTTCTACTTTCTTTTTAAAGTCACCCAGTTCATTTTTCAATGGACCCAGAATTTCCAGCATTTTTTCTTCATTACGCTCTACCATTTGCTGGCTATTATTTCGCATCACCCTTTCTGCTAAGGATTCCATTTCTAGTTTTAACTGCTCACTCATTTGTTCTCTTGAAATTTTTGTTTCATCTAACAATTTCTGAGTATAGTTCAATTGAGTTTCGGCAATTGCCATTTTAGATAAGAGTTGTTCCTTATCGTTTTGAACTTCTTGATAGCTAGCCTGAATTTGTAATTGTTGTATTTCTTTCTGCTGCAATTGTTCATTTACAGCTTGTATACGAACTATAAAAATAGAGTTCATTATTAACCACACAGAAATACCAGATAGGATGGCAGTAACCAAACAGGCTAATAAAAGTGAAGTATTCATAAAAAAATAATTGCTAAGAATGCGCTCCCAATATGGGCCAAAGCTTAGGTCTGTAAATTACCTTGATTCTTCTTGCTAAAATTAAAATAATTCAAAATAGAATCTACTTTATCCAGTGCAATAGGTAACTCAATATTGTTTTCCATCACAAGCGTGGCCCCGTCGTTTCGGGAAATTCTTTTTACAAAATTGATGTTCACTAAATAACTTCTATGCACACGAATAAAATTATTTTCACCATTAAAAAGGTCCTCATAATATTTTAAGTTATGGCTTACCATTAAACTGGACCCATTTTCCTGGTGTATATGCGCATAACTTCCTTCGGCTTTGATGAATAGAATTTCTTGCAGTTTGATAATCTCAAATCCATTCATCAGAGGCACCACATTTTTTTTATTTCCATTATTAAAATAGTTGTCTTTAAGTGCACCATAATAAACAGCATCGCTCTTACCTTGATTATCCAAAAATTTCTGGATGGCATTTTTAAGTTTATCAAACTGAAAGGGTTTCAAAACATAGTCAATCGCACTCATATTAAATGCCTGAATCGCATGCTGGTGAGAAGCAGTTGTAAAAATGATCCTGAATTTAATCTCCTCTGGGTTCAAAAAATGAAGCAATTGCAATCCATTATACACTGGCAATTCCACATCCAGAAATACTAAGTCGGGGGCATGTTTTTTGATGCTCTTTACAGCAGAAGGGAGATCAGGGCATTTGTCTACAATTTCAATTCCAGGTTCTATTTCTCTCACCATTTCGCTGAGTAATTCTGCTGCTCGAACTTCATCTTCAATTATGATGGCCTTAATCATACTGTGTACTATTTATGGGCAAACGAATAATAACGATTGTACCTGCTTGATCTTCCTTATCAATTACAAATAAACTAATTTTCTTATCAATTGTCTGGTTAATTAAATCAACCCTACTCTCCATCGCAGAACCAGCAAAACTTTTATGGTTTGCATAAAGTGTTTTATTAATCTCTCTGCTTCGGGTTCTTCCAATACCATCATCATCTATTTCAATTCGAATATATTCTTTTTGTGCATCATCATATGCAATCACCACTTTTAAATGGCGTATCCCTTGTTTGTGAAATAATCCATGTTTAATAGCATTTTCTATACAAGGCTGGATAAACATCGGCGGAATTTGAATGTTTTCAAGATCCAGTTCCGGTTCAACAATTAATTCAACAGAAAAGTCAGATTCGAAACGGGCTTTTTCCAAATCGAGGTAGAGCTCTAAAATATCGATCTCTTCTTTTAATGAGATTGAGCTAATATTACTGGTGTCCAGAATTTTTCGAATCAACTCACTAAATTTTCCCATATAATTACTCACACTTCGTTTGTCGTTTTTATACACAAAACTCTGAATGGTATTCATCGCATTGAAAATAAAATGGGGGTTCATTTGAGTAACAATCGTTCTCAATAAACTTTTTCGCAATTCGTTCTGCAAGGTTAGTTTTTCAATTACATACTGATCTCTTTTTTTCAATTTCCGATACCTTAACCGAATAATAAATCCACTAATGCTCACAACTAATAATATTACTAAACCAATAAACCACCATTGAAGCCACCAGGGATTATTGATCACAAATTGAAATTCAAGGTTATTTTTTGAATGTTCGCCCTGAAAATTAACAGCATATGCTTTGAAACGATAACTACCCGGTTTAAGAGATGCAAATGAGATCTTATAATCCGGACCGCTTAACACTTTCCAACTACTATCGTTGGTTCCGGTTAACTGGTACATAAAATGTGTGGCTTCTGGATTAATAAAAGAAGGGGATGATAATTTAAATTGCAAGGCATTTGTATTGGAAGGCAATTCTGAGTTATCTGCAATTTCTTTTCCGTCGAAACTATTGCTTACAGATAATAAATAACTGAGTGGAGCATCTGCTTTTATTTCAGATAAAGACAAACTATACTCACTATTTTTCATAGCAAGAATCAGGTTTTGATTTTCTTCATAAAAATCATAGACCGATCCATTAATATCAAGCGGAATTGTGATGGTATTAATGATCTTTTGAGTGGCCAAGTCAAAAACTTGTACAAATCCTGGTTCTATTAAATATAAATGACTGCGAAACTTTTTTATTTTTAAAATAATATTCGATACCAACCCATTGCTCAATGAAATATTCTGTACCCCTCGATCTCCTAAAATAAGCAACCCTATATCAAAGGTTCCTATATATGCCTTTCTATTATATTGCAGTAAGCAGGCTGCACTAATTTGTTTGCCATTATAAGTGAGCATCTGGGCCGTATCCGCTTTAATCAATGCTAGTCCGGATTTAAAATTTGCATAGATCTTTTTTGTTTCCGGATCATGGTCCACAATATTACATCTCGAATTCTGTATTAAACTTCTACGGTTTTCAATGGCATCTTTAAATTCTAATTGCAGTGTTTTATTTTCTACTGCATTTCTATCAAATAGGTATGTTTTCAGACTAGCTGTTAATTGAATCTTTGTTAGCATTTGAGAATAGGCTAACAACATGGTTGTATCGGTAAATGCAATATTTTTTAAGGAATTAATCGTTGAGATCTCCCAGATATAATTTTTCTGTGTATTAATTTGATAAAGACCCTTAGCAGGGGCCACTAATAAATTTCCATTGGGCAAAGGAATTAAGTGTTCAACCGATCCTGCATATTTAGTTACCTGATATTGATGTAGTACTTTATTATTTTTTGTGAAATAAATTTTACCACCCTGCGTACCATAAACGATGAAACCATCCATGGGTAAAATAAATGTAACGAAGTCTCCTTTATCAATAAAAGGATGCTGAATCTTTTGCCAACCCCTGTAATTTTCAGGTGCCCGCCGAAGTCCTTCCTGTAAACTGCCATACCATTTAATATTCCATTTATCAGTTACAATATCAGATAGGTATTGCGACCGAATAGAATCTCTACCATTTATTTTATAGGAAACATTCTGGGTATTTACCCAAATAGAATCATCGCATTTAATAATTGTTTTTAAAGTGCCCGGAATTTTTTCTGCAGATACCACTACCAACGTATCTCCATGTTCCACTAATTTGTAAATCAAGTTCTTCAACTCACCATTACTTGCATAAATGGTATCATTGGTTACCAAGGGTGCAAAGCTGAAATTATCTTTTTTAAATTTTCCAAATTCTTTCGGGAATTTAAACGGTATTTCCCGAAACCCTTTTTCTTTATCATATCTATAAAATGTATTCACACCTATCAAAGCATGCCCACGGTAAACACATATCGATCTTCCCATTTTAGCCCCTTTATTACTGGTATAATACTTTCCCTTCATGGTAGTTGTATTACAAACAAATAAGCCTTTTTGTGTAGTTACCACCATTTCAGAATCGAGCGGCAACAAGGTTGGATAGGTAGTTTCATATGTTGAAATATACAGCTCGACTAGGTTCATTTTTTCTTTCTCAATTGAGAAAAGCTGGCCGTTAAAATTGAAGCACCAAATCTTTCCCTGCTTATCTTCACAAATTCCAGATATACCTGTTGTGGTTTGATCGATACTTGAAAAATGTGTAAATTTTTGACCATCATATCGGCTTATTCCCAATGCATGACCTACCCATATAAATCCCTTCGAATCTGCAAAAAGGTCATATACTTCTTCGGTAGGCAATCCTTTTACATTCTGCAAATTTGGTAACTGTGCAAGTGAATGAGAGGCATAAAAAAAAAGTATCAATAGCAAATACCAGGAACGCATACTTAAATATAAGGCATAACTCTTTTGAACGAATCTATTTAGTGAGCTAATTACAAAAACCAACGAATATTTGATTTTTCAAAATTAGATTTATTTAACTTCAATAAAACCTTCACCAATTATGCCTAACGATTCTGCCTATTTAAATACCCAATCAAAATCTAAAAATAGTTATGATGCTATCATTGTAGGATCTGGTATTACCGGAGGTTGGGCAGCCAAAGAATTATGCGAAAAAGGTTTAAAAGTATTGCTTTTAGAAAGAGGGGGACAACTTGAACATCCAAATTACCCCACAGCAAATAAAGATCCCTGGGAGTTTCCATACAGACATCATTTAAATAAATCTGATAAGGAAATTCATTATGTTCAAAGCAGGCACTATTCCTTTAGAGAAGAGACCAAACATTATTTCATCAACGATCAGGAGAACACATACGAAGAAATAAAAAGATTCGATTGGATCCGTGCCAATATCATGGGTGGCCGTTCTTTACTTTGGGCTCGGGCATGTTATAGGTGGACCGATACCGATTTTGAAGCGAATGCAAAAGATGGACATGGTATTGATTGGCCCATTCGTTATAAAGATCTTGCACCCTGGTACGATTATGTAGAATCTTATATTGGGGTAAGTGGAAATCAGGATAAACTAGGATACTTACACGACGGAATTTTTCAACCAGCTTTTGAAATGAATATAGTGGAGAAAGATTTTCGCGATCAGGTTGCTAAAAAATATACAGACCGTCATGTGATTGTTGGCCGCTCTGCAAATCTTACCCAGTCTATCAATGGAAGATCCAAATGCCAGTCGCGCGATCTCTGTTATAGAGGTTGCCCATGGGGTGCTTATTTTAGTTCAAATTCTTGCACCATTCCCGCTGCACTTAAAACGGGTAACCTTACAATCCGACCCTACTCTTTAGTAAATCGGGTTTTGTATGATGAGCAACAACAAAGAGCCACAGGTGTAGAAATAATAGATGCACAAACAAAACAAGTGGAAGAATTTTATGCCCGCATTTTATTTATCAATGCCGCTACTGTTGCTACCACATTCATTTTATTGAATTCAACCTCCAGCCGTTTTCCAAATGGCATTGGCAATGATAGCGATCAGGTAGGCCGTAATATAATGGACCACCACAAAGGCATTTCCATATCTGCAGATGTGAATGGTTTTGAAGACAGTTATTATTATGGTCGACGCCCTACTAATATTTATATACCGAGATTTAAAAATATACATACCCCAGAAAAGGAATTTATCCGAGGTTTTCATTTAGCAGGAACAGCTTACAGAAACAGAGGAGTGGGTGATGCTACAATTGGATCGGAGCTTAAAGAATCACTCACAGAAGCAGGTAGCTGGCGTATGGGACTCTGGGCATTTGGCGAATGCCTTCCTTATGCAGATAACCGAATCACAATCAATCACCAAAAGACTGATGCATATGGCAGACCACAATTAAGCATGGATTGTTCTTTCCGTGAAAACGAAAATAAAATGCATGCCGATATGATAGAAACTGCCAAAGAAATGTTGGAAAGTGCAGGCTATCAAAACATAAGCGACGGTTCTAAAATGTCTTTCCCCGGAAACGCAAATCATGAAATGGGAACGGCCCGTATGGGTAAAGATCCTAAGACATCTGTGTTAAACGGATTTAATCAAATGCATTCAGTAAAAAACATATTCATCACAGACGGATCCTGCATGGCTTCCAGCTCATGTGTAAATCCGAGTTTAACCTATATGGCATTAACCGCACGTGCTTGCGACTTTGCAGTAAAAGGGTTAAAGAAAAATGATTTGTAAATACATTGATTACTTCATCTTTCTTTCAAAAAAGTCTGCAGCAGAACGATAACCCTTTAACCAGTTTTTGTGTAATAGAAAGTCATGGATATCATCTGGAAATACCATTTCCTCGAAATATACTTTTCGTTCTCTTAATTTTTCTGCTATCATTTCTGTTTGCTCAAAGGGAACATTCCGATCATCATCACCATGAATAAATAACACAGGCGATTTCCAGCCATCCACACTTGAAATAGGAGAAGCAGCTAAAGCAATTTTTGCAAATGCGGCTCTGGTAGAAGGATCGTAATTAGCTACCCAAGTTTTCATTTCCTGATTCCAGTCGTGCACACCATGTATGTCAACCCCGCAAGCAAAAATATCTGAGTTTCTACTTAAACCCATGGCAGTTAAATAACCACCATAAGATCCACCCCAAAGTCCGATCCGTTTATTATTTATATCTCCTCTTTTTTGTAACCACTGCCCTGCTGCTACCACATCATTATATTCACTGCCACCATTGGCTCCATAATTCAATGCTTCTCTAAATTCCATACCATATCCAATTCCACTACGATAATTCACCGCTAATACAATATAACCTTTAGAAGCATAATATTGATTCATGCCATAGTCTTTCGAATAATATCCCATATAGTGAAACCCTTGCAGCATCTGTCTTCTAGAGCCCCCATGAAAAAATAAAAGGGCCGGATATTTCTTGTCTTTCTGATATCCCGGAGGTAAAAATAGTTGCCCATGTATCGTAAGATTGTCTTTGCTCTGAAACTGAACAATAGAAGGAGTAACTAATAATTGATCAGGAAAAGATACAGGAAGTAAAGTAGTTCCTATTTTTTCAAAACCTGCATCTGGTTTCAAAAGGGTAGGCCAACCCGGACTTGTTGCTGTAGATCGTAATAATGCAATTTGCGAACCTAGATTCACAGGCGACCACTCAATGCCTTCCCCTTTTGTTAATTGTGTAGCTAGACCTTCTTTTACTGCTACTTTCCAAATATGTCTTCGATGACTATCCCCTATATTACTATTATAGATCACCGATTTCTGATCGGTAGATAATTGCATATACTCTACCTCACCATCTCCTGGAGTTAATAGTTTGGCTTTGCTTTTTTTTGATTCAGAAAAAGCAGGAATTGAATATAGATGTTGCCAGCCATCTTTTTCCCATGGAAATACCAATTGATTTTCAGCTGTCCATAACAATAAATTATCGGACACCGGGAAATCTGTATACAAAACACTTCCACGACCTACATCGGCTTTCCAGATTTCTTTCGCTTCGTTATTTGTTAGATCAAATAATCTAATGCTCCAGGGAAATCCCTTTCTCAATTCTGTAAAGGGAAGCAATCCTCTTCTTGAAGGGATGCGGATATACGCAATGTATTTTCCATCGGGCGACCATACAGGTTGCACATCATTGTCGATAGAAGGATCCAGATATTCTAATGATTTTAAAGTAAAATCATAAACACCTAAAAATGCATGATCTGAGCGGTGACTGATGAATGCCAATTTTTTCCCATCGGGAGAAAATCGCAGTTCGGCAATCGCACCCCTTGCTTCAAATAATTGCGCCGCCGATTTTGAAGTATCCGCAACGGAAGCCTGCCAGGCTTTCCCTTTAAAACTAAACAAAACAGTTTTCCCGTCAGGAGAAGCAATAGCATTATTGCCCGTTCCTAATTTTCTTAATCCAGGCCCATCTGTATTCGCAACCCAAATTATTTCACCCGTCTTCTCTTGTAAATAGGCAGGGTTAGCTGCTTCTCCGGCACCATTTGAATTATTCCCTTCATGATAAAACAGATGAGATCCGTCAATCGAAAATTGTAACCCACTTATTTCAATGCCATCATCCGTACTATGCTTCGTAATTTTTCTGGGCGCAAATTCAGGTGCGTCTGCAATAAATATATTTCGTACACCTTTGTCGTTAAACACCCATGCTATATGCTTTCCATCCACAGAACTTTGTAATTCTGTAGGAAAAGGAGCAGACATCAGGTTTTCAATTGTAACCTGAGCTTGCACGCAAGTAAACAAGAAATAAACCACTGTTGTAATGATGAGTTTTTTCATAATAGTAAGTTAAGAAATTACATCAAACCAGTATTAAGTTTTTGTTGACCGATTTTAAGAAAATTTTTATGCCTCAAAAAACTAGACTTGCACTATCATTAAATGGTGTTGTATTTAACAACTCTATAATAAACAACTTGCACTAAGAGTAGTCGAATTAAAAAATGGTGAAAATGAAGAAATTTATATCGAGCAGCTTGATACTTTTTGTTTTGGGTATCCAATTTTCCTTTGCGCAGGTAAGTATTGGCGTGGGTGTAGGAAGAGGTTATGGTTTCGGTAGATATGGTGGTGGATATTATGGCAACCCTAGGTATCAATACAACAGATATCCTCAAAGAGCCAGAAGAAATTCTATGATGCCAAAATTTGATCCAAAAATTAGTTTCTCTATTGGTGCCGGATTTCCCAATTTAGATGCCAATCAATTGGCTGGGTTTTTTAATTATTATAAAGGAACAGTTGCCCAATCTTTACCAATCATTGGATCTATAGATTACCAATACAGCAGAACTTCCAGCATTGGATTAATGGTAACGCATGGTCAGGTAAATGCACCCTATTTTGATTACTCAGGCAACCAAGTCTTTACAGGGTCTCTTGATAATTGGAGTGTGATGGTGAATTTGATGAATTATATAACCACTCATAGTATTGTGGAACCCTATATCAGAACGGCGGTTGGTATCAATATCTGGAATCAAAATTATATTGACCTAACAGGTAATAAAATGGGATATGTTAGCGAACCAAGTATGTTAGCTTACCAGATTTCATTAGGTGCTAATATTAGCTTTTCAAAAAACCTTAAGCTCTATTCGGAAGTGGGATATGGAAAATACATTTTGCAAGCGGGACTGAAGTTTCAAATACAGTAATGGTTGAGTGGTTGAAATAGTATATTAAATATTTGTATATTCATTTCAACCATTTAAAAACACCAAAACTTATTTATGCGAAACAAATCCCTTTGCAAAAGTTTATTGCTTTTGTTTGTACTAGCATTTACTACACAATCTAAATCTCAAGGAACAAGATTATTAAGAGAACCAACCATTAGTAATTATGCTATTGCCTTTGTGTATGGGGGTGATCTTTGGATCGTTAATAAAAACGGTGGCGATGCCAAACGCATCACAAGTACCGCAGCTGTTGAAGAAGATCCCCATTTTTCTCCCGATGGTAAAACCATTGCATTTACATCCAACCGATCTGGTATTGAAGCTGTATATATTGTATCTGCAGAAGGTGGCATACCCACAAGGTTAACCTGGTTTCCTTCTGCATCTTTTGCCAGGGGCTGGAGCCCGGATGGCAAAAAAGTATTGTATGCATCTTATCGCGAAACAGCCCCTTCGGGCTTTTGCCGACTTTGGACGGTAGCTGCTTCGGGCGGACCATCAACCATATTACCCGCACCTTTTGCTTATGATGGAGCCTATTCAAGTGATGCAAAAAAATTAGTAATCGATCGTGTTACACGTTGGGATGTGGAGTGGCGTCATTATCGCGGCGGACAAAATACACCCATCCGCATCATGGATCTGAATACATTATCAGAAAAAGAAATTCCTAGTAATAGCTCAACAGATCAGTATCCAAACTGGTTGGGTGATGATGTCTATTTTTTATCGGATCGCAATTTTATCATGAATGTTTTTGCGTATCAATCTGCCACAGGAACTGTTAAGCAAATTACTGACTTACCAAAAGGCGATATCAAATGGCTTGCCGGAAATGGAAAAGAAATGGTGTACGAACACAATGGCTTTTTGCATTTACTGGATCCATTGACCGGTAAGACAAAACAATTGGAAATTAATGTAGTAGGTGATTTTCCATGGTCGGAATCGAAATGGGAAAATGTAACTTCTCGTGCAGATAACGCTTCTTTATCTCCGAGTGGCAAACGAATTATTTTGGAAGCAAGGGGTGAAATTTTTACCGTACCCGTTGAAAATGGGGATACCCGAAATATCACACAAAGCTCTGATGCTGCCGATCGCAGGCCCATCTGGAGCCCAGATGGAAAACAAATTGCCTGGTTCTCTGATAAAGGTGGCGAATCTTATGCCTTATATGTAACCGATCAGGAAGGAAAATCAACCCCGAGAAAAATATCCATTGGTGAATCAAAATTGGCATGGAACCCGGTATGGTCGCCCGACAATAAATGGATCGCATTTGTAGATAATGCGGTGCGTATCAAAGTAATTGAACTCGCTACCGGAAAAATTACACTTGCAGATATTGGAGGTTCTAATATTGAAAGAGACAATATGTTTTTGAGCTGGTCGCCCGATTCTAAATGGTTGGCTTATAACAAAACGGCTTCTAATAATTTTAGAAGAATCACAGTCTGGTCTTTAGAAACCGGAAAGGCTACAGCCATCACTGATCCAATGGGCGATGCCATTTCTCCTGCCTGGGATATGGGTGGAAGATATTTATATTTCTTAGCGAGTACCAATAAAGCATTGGGATCGGGCTGGGCAAATACCAGCAGCATGAATGCCAAACCAAGTTTTGCAGCATACCTCGTTGTTTTACGCAAATCAGACCCCACTCCATTTCCACTAAAGAGCGATGAAGAACCAGATAGTACCAAGGAAGTAAAAAAACCAAAAGATACCAGCAATGCGAAAGCAGTAAAAATTGATTTTGATAATATTGATCGCAGAACTTTAGCTCTTTCTGGAGTACCTGAAGCAGAGTACGATCAGATGATCAGCGGACCCAAAGGTTCTGTATTTATTGTAGCCGGACCCGCCATTAGTAAATTTCTCATCGAGGGTAAAAAGTTCGATGATTTTGCAAAGGGTTCTGATGTAAATGTGTCTGCAAATGGAGAGAAGATCCTATTTAAATCTTCCGGCAACTGGCGAGTAGTATCTACAGGCAATCCGCCAACACCTGCCCAAGGAAATGTAACTGTGAATTTGCAAATGCAACTCAATCGCTTAGACGAATTCAAACAAATTCTTACAGAAGCATGGCGATATGAACGTGATTATTTTTATGATAAAAATTTACACGGAAGAGATTGGCAGGAAGTGTATGACTATTATATTCCACTCGCACCTTATATCAAACACCGAACAGATCTTACTTATCTGCTCGACCAGATTGGGGGTGAATTATCTGTGGGCCACAGTTTTGTAGGCGGCGGCGATTTTCCAGCCAACGAAAAAAATGCAGCAAGTGCATTAGGAGCCGACCTGATTCAAAATAATGGACGCTGGCAAGTAAAGCGCATCTTTAATACAGAGAGCTGGAACCCAGGCCTGTCGGCACCTTTGGCACAACCCGATTTAAAAATAGAAGAAGGAAATTATATCATTGCCATCGATGAAAAATCGCTTACTGCCGATATGGATCCTTATGCTCTATTAAATGGTAAAGCAAAAAAACAAACTACATTATTGGTTAATACAAAAGCAAGTGAAGAAGGTGCGTGGACGATTAAAGTAGAACCCATTGAATCGGAATCTGCTTTGCGTCAGCGCGCCTGGGTAGAAGATAATCGTAGAAAAGTATCTGAACTTTCGAACGGAAAATTAGGATATGTATGGGTACCCAATACAGGTGGCCCTGGTTTCGTTTCTTTTAACCGTTACTATTTTGCGCAACAAGATAAAATGGGTGCCGTTATCGACGAACGTTTTAATGGTGGGGGTTTACTAGACGATTATATGGTGGATTTGATGGTTCGTCGCTTACGCGCTGCAGCCACCAATGAAGTGCCTGGAGGTACCCCATTTAATTTACCTTCTGGTATACTCGGACCAAAAGCTTTATTGATTAATGAGCTTTCGGGTTCCGGGGGCGACTTCTTTCCATGGGCTTTCCGTCATCAAAAAGTTGGTCCCTTAATAGGTACCAGAACCTGGGGTGGTTTGGTAAAATCTTCCGTACACTATTCCTTATTGGATGGTGGTTATATCACTGCACCAGATAATGCCATCTTCGATCCTGCAGCCAATAAATGGATCGCAGAGAATGAAGGTGTGGCACCAGATATTGAAGAAAAAATTGATGCAGCATCTGCAGCAAAAGGGCAGGATCCACAATTAGAGCGCGCAGTAAAAGAAGTGTTGTTGCTATTGGAAAAAGATGCTAAACCAATAGTTACACATCCTCCTTATTCAACCCCTGCAAAGAAAAGTCAAAAGTAAAAATTCAAATATCAAAAATTAGCTTCGGTGATTCAGTTCATCGAGGCTTTTTTATTGTATAGATACTGCGCATTCACTAAATTTATAAATGAAAAAGATTTTCTTATTTATAGTTGTTGCAATTGTTTTTGTAAGTAGCCATGCGCAAGACATTCCTTATACAAATTGTACTAACTGCTGGAATAGCGATTCATTAGGAAACCATCGAGTGGTATTGTTGGTTGAAAATGATCATGAAGTAGTAAAAGTAATAATCCCTTGGAGAAGAAGAGATGATCATCCAGAGAATAAACGCATCATCATACAAGACGCAAAAACTTCCCGAAAAATTTTAAATCATATCGAAAAATCCATTAGCAGAGAATCTGGAGAAATTTACTTCGAAGCCATATCTGGAAAAGGTATTTACTATATCTACTATCTCCCACTTAAAAATGAAGGTCGATCCAATTACCCCAGAGGCGTTTACTTAAAACCTGAGAATACAGCAGAAACAAATTGGTCTTACAATAATACTGCTGATGCCAAAGTGCAGGCATTTGAATCTATCAATGAAATGAATAGTTTTTATCCAATGGAAGTGATTGCTACTAAATCAGAAACTGCATCAATCATCGAAAAATCAAATAACAAAGACTTTATCGTATTCCCGGAAGATCGATTACACCCGATTAAAATGACAAAAGATCTTCCCAAAAAATGGATCGATGCAGGTATTCAAAATCGATTGACGGGAAATGCTGATAAAGGAGAATGGTTTGCATTTCAATTGGGATTATTAGCCTTGAAAGATCAATCGTCAATAGAAATCAATTTCTCTGATCTGAAAAATACTACTGGAAATAGTATTCCCGCTAAACAATTGAGTTGCATTAATTTAACTGGCACCACCTACGATGCAAAGCCATTGAAAAAAATCGTGGCTGTGAATGCCGGAAATATTCAAGCATTCTGGTGTGGAGTGGAAGTTCCCAAAACCGCAACAGCAGGCACTTATACAGGAACCATCAGTATTGGAAATAAAGAAAAGAAAAGAAAAATTCAGTTTCAATTAATAGTAAGCAATTCGGTAGCCAAAAATGCAGGCGAAAATGAACCCTGGAAACAAACCCGTTTAAAATGGCTGAACTCTACTCTGGCACAAGAGAATAAAGTGATTGCGCCATATATTCCCATCAAACAAAATAAAAACGAACTCAGCATCCTCGGTAGAAAAATAGTGTTGAATAATGATGGTTTACCAAAACAAGTTCAAACATATTTCAATTCAGAAATGACCGACTTGGTTGCTACTCCAAAAAATATTCTGACAAGTCCCATTCGTTTTATTTACGATTATTCAAATAATGCGAAATTAAAAACAGCAGCTCTTACCTACACAGAAACCAAAGAAGGAAAGATTAGTTGGGAATCGCTGAGCAAAAACAATCAGCTAACCATGTTGGTAAAAGGCTCTTTAGAATTTGATGGAATGATGGTATATGATGTTACCGTTACTGCACTAAATGATCTTAGTTTGAATAATATTGGTATGGAAATTCCATTTACCAAAGAATCTTCCAGATATATGATGGGACTCGGACAAAAAGGTGGTAAAAGACCCAGCACATTTAATTGGAAATGGGAAGTAGCCACCAAAAACCAGGATGGTGCATGGATTGGTGATGTGAATGCAGGTTTGCAATACAGCTTGCGCGACGAAAATTATGTGCGTCCACTTAATACCAATTTCTATTTACAAAAACCATTGTTATTGCCTACATCATGGGGTAATCAAAACAAAGGAACAGTAAGCATTGAAGAAATGAACAACACTGCGATAGTTAAAAATTATAGCGGTGCACGTGATATGAAAAAGGGCGAGTCTCTTCATTATAATTTCACTTTACTTATCACTCCATTCCATACCATTAATACCGATTTTCAATGGGGTGCCCGTTTCTTCCACGCATACAAACCAATCGATACTATCAAACAAACGGGTGCAACTATTATCAATATTCACCACGCCAATGCCATAAATCCCTGGATTAACTATCCATTCATTGAGCACAAGAAAATGAAATCATTCATTGATTCTGCACACGTGGCTGGATTAAAAGTAAAAATCTATAACACAGTTCGTGAACTATCTAATCACGCATATGAAACATTCCCATTGAGAAGTTTAGGGCATGAAATTTACAGCACAGGAAAAGGTGGTGGTTATAGCTGGTTACAAGAACACGTGAGCGATGATTATATTCCTGCATGGTTTGTACCAGAAATCAAAGACGCTGCCATCGTTAATAGTGGTATGAGCAGGTGGCATAATTATTATGTAGAGGGCATGAACTGGCTGGTAAACAATGTGGGTATCGATGGCATCTATCTCGACGATGTAGCTTTCGATCGCATCACTATGAAACGCATCAAGCGTGTGTTAACACATGATGGACACCCAGGAATCATTGACTTGCATTCAGCGAATCAATTCAATAAAAATGATGGCTTTAACAATAGTGCCAACTTATACATGGAGCACTTCCCTTACTTAAATAAATTGTGGTTCGGCGAATATTTCGATTATGAAAAGAATTCTCCCGATTTCTTCTTAACAGAAGTAAGCGGTATTCCTTTTGGCCTAATGGGCGAAATGTTAGAAGGGGGTGGTAATCCCTATCGCGGTATGCTGTATGGAATGACGAATCGTATGCCCTGGAGCGATGGTGCCGATCCAAGATCTATCTGGAAAGTATGGGCAGATTTTGGCATGAAGGGTTCAAAGATGATTGGTTACTGGAGTGAAAATGTTCCAGTAAAAACAAATAAAGAATCTGTGATAGCTACTGTGTATAAAAAAGAAAAATCAGTACTGATTTCAATTGCCAGTTGGTCTGATCAAACAGAACAAGTGCAATTAAAGATTGATTGGAAAAAAATGGGTATCGACGTAAATAAAGCAATTGTAACATTACCCATCATGAAAGGATTTCAAAAGGGTGATCAATTAAAAATGACTAATGGTCAGATCGAACCTATTTCCATTGAAAAAGGAAAAGGGGTAATCATTTGGATCAAGGAATAAAATAAAAAAGATGAAAAGAAAATTCTGGTTAGGTTTCCTGGCACTTTCGATGCATGTTGTAAACGCACAACAAACTGTTAGCGTAAAAGAATACCAAAAAGAATTTACAACCTATCCATTTTCTGATCCAGATCCTGTGCCTAACTTCTCGGCCATCTATCCTTATTTCCGTTTTGATGGATTTACAGATCAGCCTATTCAGAAAAAATGGAAGGTCATTGAAATAGAAAACGAATTTATCAAGATTCTTATCCTTCCTGAAATTGGTGGAAAGATCTGGGCAGCTATTGATAAAAAAACGGATAAGCCCTTTCTATATTATAACCATGCCGTAAAGTTTAGAGATGTAGCGTTGCGTGGTCCATGGACCAGCGGCGGACTTGAAGCCAATTATGGCATCATTGGTCACACCCCCAATTGTGCCACTCCCGTTGATTATACCATCTTGAAAAAAGCAGATGGTAGTATCAGTTGTGTAATTGGTGGGTTAGATTTGTTATCATCCACTAACTGGCGTTTAGATATCAATCTCGAAAAAGACAAAGCCTATTTCACCACCAGTTCTTTTTGGTATAACACCACTCCAAACCAACAACCCTATTATCACTGGATGAACGCGGGTTTAAAAGCAGATGGGAATTTAGAATTCATATATCCAGGCAATAAATACCTCGGACATAACGGAGAGTATAACGATTGGCCCATCAATAAATCTAACGGCAAGAATCTTGCATTTTATAATAACAATAATTTCGGTGGCTATAAATCCTATCATGTGTTTGGCGCCTACACCAATTTCTTTGGCGGTTATTATCACGATGATGATTTTGGCATGGTGCGTTATGCCAATCATAATGATAAGGCAGGAAAGAAAATCTGGATCTGGGGCTTATCCCGCCAAGGAATGATCTGGGAAAAATACCTGACTGATACAGACAAGCAATATGTGGAAGTACAATCAGGACGCATGTTTAACCAGAACGCAGAGCAGAGTACTTTCAGTCCTTTCAAACATAGATCCTTCGAACCTTATGCCACAGATACCTGGAAGGAGTATTGGTATGGGGTACAAAAAACAAAAGGCATTAGCGCTGCAACTGATTATGGTGCTGTGAATTTGGTAGATGAAAATGGTAAGTTAAAAATCTATCTCTTCCCTGTAAAAAATATCAACGACGAATTGTTGATCACACAAAATGGAAAAACCATCTACCAAAAAAATGTTGCTCTGGCACCGCAACAAAATTTTGAAGACAGTATTGTGCTAGACAAAGCAGCTGGAAAAATTGAATTCAGTTTAGGTGCTAAAAAGTTAAATTATAATTCCGATCCTTCAACAGCATATATAAGCCGACCAGTAGAAACACCCAAAGATTTTAATTGGAAAACAGCTTATGGAAATTACCTGCAAGGAAAAGAATTGATGGATCAAAGGCAGTATCCTGCTGCCACAATAAAATTAGAAACATCTGTAAAACTGGATAGTAATTTTTTACCAAGCTTAGTAAAGTATGCCGAATTAAAATGGTTGAACTTTCAATATCCTGACGCGCTCAAACTTTTACAAAGAGCCTTGAGTATTGATGCACACGATGGTGCCGCAAATTATTATTATGGATTGGTGCAAAATGCAATGTACAATACAATAGATGCGATGGACGGTTTTGACCTTGCTTCCTTATCTCCAGAATACCGTGGTGCTGCATATACAGAATTGGCAAAAATCTATTGTAATAAAAAAGATTTTCAAAAATCTATCAGTTATAGCAAAGAAGCACTCGTACAAAATGCACATAATATCAAAGCATTGGAACTACAAGCAATAAATGAAAGATTATTAAAAGATTCAATGGCAGCTAAAAGCACATGGAATCAAATTATAGCGTTAGATCCATTAAATCATACAGTGGATTTTGAAAATTTTCTCACAAAACCATCTGAAGCAACTTTCCAACAATTTAAAAATAATCTACACAACGAAATGCCTGCAGAGAATTATTTAGAACTAGCTGCAACCTATCGTGAACTCGGATTGTTGGAAGATGCAGAACAAGCGGTAAGATTTTGCGAGAACAATACAATTGCTAAATACTGGAATGCCTACTTTTTAATGCTCCAAAAAAAGCCTTACGAAAAAGCTTTAGAAGAAGCTAATGCAGCAAGTCCTGACTTTGTTTTTCCTTCTCGCAGATTAGATCTGGAAGTGTTTAACTGGACATTAATAAAAGGTCAATCCTGGAAGCCGGTCTATTATGCTGCATTGCTTTTAAAAAGTAAGAATACAAATGAGGAAGCCATCATCAAACTATTTGATGCATTTACTGGCGAAATGGTAAAAGAACATGGAGTAGTTATTGACTATGCACCTTTTTATGCTACCCGATCTAAAATATATGCCACTAAATTTCCTGAAAAGGCTAAAGCTGATCTGCAAAAAGCAATTAGTCTGGATAAGGAAGGCTGGCGTTATTATAAAACGCTCACAGAATTATACAATCAGCAAAAGCAATACAAAGAAGCATTAAAAACTATTGAACCATTTTATATTAGACATCCTCAACAGTATATCATTGGAATGCTTTATGCAAAAACATTGTTGTTCAATAATCAATATGCTGCAGCTGACAATTTATTAACTGGTTTACAAATTATCCCATTCGAAGGTTCCACACAGGGTCATGAATTATATCGTCAGGCTAAATTGATGCAGGCATTAGAAGCCATTGAAAAAAATGAAAGCACAAAAGCCATTGCATTAGTAAACCAGGCAAAAGAATATCCCGAAAATTTAGGTGCCGGCAAACCTTATGATGCGGATATCGATACCAAATTAGAAGACAGAATCCTGTTTGCAGCTAAGCAAAAGCCAGCAGTAAAAGAGATTAACGCACTGAAAAAATTAGTAATTAAAAAATAAAAATTATTGATAATTGATCTCCCATTGAATGGCAGCAGCATCAGCAGATAGAAAACTAATTTTTCGAATCTCGCCCGACTTGGTATTTTCAATCAAAGGAGCTCCAATACTTCTCACTTCTTTAATTTGAGTGCCGGCAGGCTCATATATATAAATTGTATACAGATCATTGGCTACCAAATTACTCGTTCCGGTTAAACGTTTGTTGTTCCATTGCAATTTTTCCAATTCCAAAGCACCACAGCTAATATGCCTGTTAGTGGCTAATAATTGCGGATGTGATTGTTTTTCTCTGAAACAAAAAACCTGACAATTAAAAGCCGTATCAATTGCCCCAGGAACAAATTGTTTGGTTTGAATACCCCTGAATTCTTTGCTCCAGAATTCAAATACCAAATATTCTTTCTTCGAATCCAATCCTAGATCTTTCAAAGGAATTAGTTTATCTCTTTCATCCAACCTTCCCAGTACCGTCCAGTTTTCATAAGACTTATTGATATCCATTTGAAACAAACCGGTAGTAGTAGTTGTGCTGGCATCAAAAGGTCTCGGACCAGAACCACTCATCTCTGTTTCAACTTGTGCTATCATACTGGATCTCGATAGATCTACATCATACACTTGACCAGGACTTGTGATCAATACTGGAATCGATCGGATAGCAGCATCGATTAAATTTGATTTTTCATACAACTCAGGTTGATCCGTAAGCATGAACAAAGAGCCCGTTAAAGATGTAGCCGTACAACTTCTATACGCTTCTTTAGCAGAGAGCACAATATGATCGGGATCATTACGCCAGATGATATTATTGTATGAATTGAATTGTGCCAAGCCCGCATAACTATATCCATCATTACCAATTCTGCATCCATCTGCCAGGCCCACTAATTCCGGACGAATACCCCAGCATGCCATTAAAAATTTATCCTTACCAATTTGATTACGCACCTCCTTCACCACATTTCTATAAGCTTCATTTTTATTACTCTTTTCGCGTTGCAAGTCCTTACTAAAAGTATTATACCCCTCGTATTTCAAATGACGCAATGCATCCAGTTTAAAATATTGCCATCCCTCTTTATTAAACTCTGCATAGATTGGCTTAATCAATTGATCAATGGTTGCTTTATTCGCGCCATTCATCACATAGCCTACCCAATTTCCTAATGCTACTTCGTTATTCGCTGTTTTAATAAATAAATCCTTATGCTGATACGCCGCAGCAGAATCTGCAAAAGAAACATTGGTCCAGATACCCGGCTGAAATCCCTTTGATGAAATATACTTTGCCAGATTACCCATACCATTAGGAAATTTTTTATTCGCATGGATCCAGGTGTCGGGCATCCCAATGGGCACTTGTTGATAGCCATCATCAATTTGTATATAGTCTAACCCGTACTTTTTTAGTTTGGTCGACAACACATCCGCAGTACGATGCATATCCGCTTCAGTAACTTGATCGAAATAAGCAAACCAGCTACACCAGCCCACTACCGGTTTTTTCCAGATCTGATATTCTTTAGGTTTGAAATAGCTAAGACCTCTGTGTTGCTGATAGTACCTGGGTTTGAAGCGAATGATGAGTTCTGATTTTACTACCTGAACCTGATACAAATTATTTTCCTGTGGTTGCATGCTAAAAGCCGGAGAAGCGGCATCAAATGATAATAACCAGTCTTCATTTCTATTGTACACAGCGTTATTGAGTAAATTAAAACTCTTACCCACCGTATGCCGTACAATACTCAATCCTTCATTCAACCGATCACTCTCACAAGCAATCGATCCTTCATCAGCAATTACAATTGCCTTGAAACTAAATTTTTTAAAATCTGCCGGCACCAAAGAAATGGTTTGGTATTGCGCATTGTTTAAAACAGAATGGTGTTCGTGAATTTGTAATTTCGAATCATTGCCCGAGACCACCGCTTTCAAGATCAGTTTGTTCTGTACAGTAAAAAATACAGAATCTTTTCGTAGGGTTACCTGAATGGTTTCTTGTGCATATAATGGACATATGCCTAATAAACTATACAATGAGAAAGTAACGAATGCAGTTTTCCAGAGTGCCTGATATTTCATACCTTAAATTTAGAAAAAGAAAATTAATCATAATAATTAGCAATGAAAAAATCATCTATGAAATATGTATGGAGTCTGGTCTACTTCATAACAGTATTTACTATTTCTGCAGAGGCGCAAGTTTTATCAGGTAAACAAATCGACTCATTGGTAGAACTCACTTTAAAAACATTTGACGTGCCTGGTATTTCTGTGGGCATAGTAAAAGATGGCAAATTAATTCATGCCAAAGGCTATGGTGTAGCGAATTTAAAAACAGGCAAAAAAGTAGACGAAAATACTTTGTTTGGAATTGCCTCCAATAGCAAATCTTATACTGCCGCTGCATTAGGCATATTAGTAGACGAGGGCAAGATTAAATGGGATGATAAGGTTACCGACTATATCCCTGAATTTAAAATGTATAATCCCTATGTTACAGAAGAATTTACCATTCGAGATTTGCTCACACATAGAAGTGGATTGGGCTTGGGAGCGGGAGATCTGATGATGTTTCCAGATCAAAGTGATTTTACGAAGAAAGATATCATCCATAATTTAAGGTACCTCAAACAAGTTTCCAGCTTTAGAACTAAATACGATTATGATAATAATTTGTACATCGTGGCAGGTGAGGTGGTTGCCAAAGCATCTGGTATAAGCTGGGAAGATTTTATAGAACAAAGGATCATGCAACCACTGGGTTTTAAAAGCAGTGCAGCATCTATCACCCGTTTAAAAGACAGAAGCAATAGTATACGACCACACGCACCCGTAAATGGAAAAGTAGAAACCATCGATATCGATTGGAGCGAAACTGCCAACGCTGCTGGTGGCATCTGGAGTAATATTATTGATGAAAGCAAGTGGGTGATCCTGCAAATGAACCACGGAAAATATGGCGATAGTTTAAAACAAAAATTATTTAGCGAAGATGTGCACGAAGAAATGTGGAGTGCTCAAACCAATATCGGCGCAAGAGCTTTCCCGCCTTATAATACTCATTTTGCTGCTTATGGGCTAGGTTGGTTTTTGAGCGATGTGAAAGGATATAAACAAGTAACACATACTGGCGGATTAGCAGGTATTGTAACGCAAGTATTGATGATCCCTGAAATTAATTTAGGAATCATCGTATTCACCAATCAGCAGTCTGGCGCGGCTTTCAGTGCTATCAGCAATACCATCAAAGACGGATATCTGGGTGTTACAGGCTACGATTGGGTAAAGCGGTATGCAGATCGAGTTGCTAAAGGAGATGCGGAAGCTAAAAAAATTAATGATGAAGTAGCAGCCACCATTGATGCACAAAGTAAAGCCAATAACGGCAAGTTCAATGTGGAGCCTTATATTGGTAAATACAGTGATCAATGGTTTGGAGAAGTAGAGATTTCAGTGAAAGATGGCAAGCCTTGGTTCGCATCAAAAAGATCTCCTAAACTAAGTGGAGAACTATTCCCTTATAAAGGCAATACTTTAATTGTAAGGTGGACAGATCGCAGTATGGATGCAGATGCATTTGTCATGTTTAGTACCGATAAAGATGGCAAACCATCAGGTATTAAAATGAATGCGATATCACCTCTCACCGATTTCAGTTTCGATTTTCAGGATCTTGACTTTAAGAAAACGCTTTAATACACATGAATCAAACCACAAAATAAATTCGGGGATCTTATACCCCAATGCAACCATTTATTTTTTCCTGGCATTGGTAGTTACCTGGTTTGGTTTTTCGCAATATTATTTTTAGATGATAAAAAAAAGGTACTATCTATCTGCCTTATAAAATAGCGTTGTTACTATTTTTGATACAATTGATCAGTTTGAATTTTGTGGGACAATGGAATTGGTGGAGTGATCTCATGTTGAAATATGCATCAATCTAACGCTGGTAAATATTCCCAGACATAGGGTTCAATTTTTTGTTTGCCATCTGGCCTTTCTTTTGAGGATCGAATCGTAAATACAGGCCAGGTTTCTAATTCAGCTGCAGACAATTCGTAATTCAAAATGGTTTGCATTCTTTCGGTAGTTAAATCGGATCCAATCCATTCTTTGGCCAGATCAATGGGAAGAAACAGGGGCATACGCCATTTATTATCGCCATCATTGTGGATCTGTTTCATTAAGTCATTCGCAGCTCTTGTAATCAGGGTGTAGGTCCATCTTTTTTCCAATTCACCTCTTTCGGTATTCGGCAGTTCAGCCACAGAATACAAACCAGGTAAATAAAAAAGATCTGAATTTTTTTGATGAATAAAATAAGGAACTTTCTTCGTCCATTTTTCAATCTTACGATGTTCAAATATGCCAGTTACTGGTATCAAGCATCTACGATTTCTAATTTTGAACCAGTAGCTGGAAGTATCCCCAAAAATCCTTTCGCTGCGTGCATTGAGCATATTTGACCTTTGTTTCAGGAAAGCCTTTTCATCTTTAATATAATAAGGAATACAACCCCATTCCATCAATTTCACATGCAGCAGTTGGTCTTCTCTATTTTGATATATAATAGGATGTTCGCCAAATGAATGCCCTACGATATGCATCGATGCATTATAATTAATTTGCAACTGTTCGTCAAACTCAATGGCAGGAAACTGTTCTACAATGGCTGCAAGTTTTGCTAAAAAGGAAAGGTCGAAACACATGTTTTAAATTTTCATAATAAAAAAATATTTACTAATGTGTTACCAATAGCGTCTCTCAGTGAGATATCCACTTTTTGTTGTTCTGCATAACTGTTCCAATTATTTACAACTTCATTCACCTGATCAATGATCTGTTTCGCTTTTTTGATGTTCATATTACTTGCCACTTCTAAAAGATCTGCATGCGAAATATTTTGTCGTTTGCCATTAATGGTAAGACTATGCATACTTACCCAAGTACTTCCCGGGCGATACGCATGGCATACATCATATGCTGGAGATAATTGCCATTCGCCATTTTGCTGCATAGTAAATGCGAAGTTTTTGGTATGATCATCACAATTTCTTGCCAATACATTAAACACCATTCTTCTAAATAATTGTTCTTGTTGCGGATAAGGTAATTGCAATACCCGCATCAGTTCAAACATCTGCTCATAACTATATATCCCTACCTCATTAAAATCATAATGCATCAGGGCACAAAAAGTTTGTACGTGTAACTTGTCTTTTTCATTTGGCCGATCAAATCTTCGCGTCATAAAATGTGCACGACCATTTTCTTCCAATAACCTGCTTTCCATCATGTCAATTCCACAATCTGTTGCCATATTATAATAAGCCATTTCTACTCTTCCATAACCACAACTGGCACCAAACTGTTTATCCTGTACACCATCAAATTTGATAAGCCAATGCTGAAATCCAAGTGTGGTAGTAGTTTGCCCACTTCTTACTTCTTTAGTCAAAGGGTTAAAAGCAATTATTGCTTTTGCTCTTGCACCTCCAGCACTAGTGCCTATTTTTAAAATATCCGTCAATGCCCTTTCTTCGTCAATAGATAAGTTTGAAGAAAAATTTTGTCTATCCGATAATATATTTTCTGCAACCTGTACAAGATCTCCGATTATTAATTGGGTACTACTCGAATTTACCTTGGGTTGAACAGGAGAAAATTCTAAAGCACCCATACCTCTTTTCCCAATAAAGCAAAGCATTTCAACAGGATTTAAACTTCCTGCCTGACGACCATTTTTAGATAGCCACGTATTCATTAATGCATTCCCATATTTATCAGGTAATACGTCGGCTAATAGGCCAGGCATTCCTTTAAAAGTTTGGCTATTTTTCAATTCAGAGAATTCAAATATTTTCCCCTTTGCCTGCAGTAAGGGCATTTTGATGGGCGATAAATTCCAGTTTGTTGACAAAAATGAAGGTTCAAATTCATATGAACCAACTCCTTTATCAGTATCATAAGCAATAGCGCCTACTTTCTTATTCCAAATTTTTACTTCTGCTATAGAAATCATTTCGCAGCCCTGTTAAGTTGAGTCTATTTAGAAGGAACCGTTTTGTGGGTACTAGTGGCCCTTTGCCTTCTCTTTCTTTGCATTTTTGCTAATAAGAGTGGACTTATTTGATCCGAGAGTTCGAAATTTTTAAAAACATGCAACTGATTTAGTGCGCGCATAATTTGTACAAAAGTGAGCATTCCACCACCACCACCGCTTTCCATTTGGATCAATGTAGAACGATTAATCCCTGCCGCATCCGACAATTCCTGCTGGGTTTTATTTTGGCGCAAACGTGTTTCTTTAAGCCAACCCCCTATTAGTTCTAAAATTGCTTTATCACTATTTGCATTTATATTAGTATTTTCCATCATTATATTTATTTTATAGCACTAATGTAGTAACTATTCAACAATTAATATAGTATATTTTGTTTATTATTTTAAACATTAAAGTTAATTTATCGTATTTATGATGGAAAATTACAACATTTTATACTAATAATGATAATTATCAATCTCTAAAATTGTTTTAGACTCTACTATTGCATTTTTCAAATCCTTGTACAATCTTGTGCTAAGAAGATACTGCTGTCTTCTACTTTCCCCAATGAATACGAATTAAGACAAACCAATCTGTCATAATTGTGTAGTAGGTACCTGCATTTAAAATGTTTCGAAACATCGATCAGAGTTTTCATCCTTTATTGAACTCAAATATTGCCGGCTGAAATAAGGGACGATGGTAGCCAACGAAACTACTACGGCATACGCAATCTGTGTAGTACTTATTCAGTACCTGCGTCTTGCAGTAATAGCAAGTTAAAAACCGCTGAACATTCATTCTATGGTGTTAGAAAAGAATGCACAAAATCTAAAAAAATAAAAATGAAAAAGAATGAAATGAATCTAAATCAAATGAATTTAGTTCCCTTAACAAACGAGGAACTCGTAACTGAAAATGGAGGCGGCGTCTTGGAATGGGCTGTAAAATTTGTTGCAGAGAGAATATTAGAAAAGGGATTTGACTATGCTTGGGATCATAGAGCAGAAATTGCTAGTGCTTGGCAAGGAGGGGTAAAAGCAAATTATACAGCAGGAACAGGAAGTTGGGTTCCAGTTGGAGCTGGATTTTAATTTGAAAACATAGAATGGGTTGCAAATGCAAACCCATTCTTCAATTATTTTTTATGATTGCACAAATTCGAAAGATATCTCAATCACACTTTTTATATATATTATTTTTCAATTCTTTGATATTGTGTACAGTTATTCTTTGGGGTATAATTAATTATTTATTGAATAATAATTCATCAGATGAAAATTTTATGGCCAAATATAGTTTCGGTTGGAAAATTGTTTTAGGAACTATTCTTGCTCCTTTTATTGAAACATTAATAAATCAATGGTTAGTTTTTAAAATATTAAGACGATATACTACAAATATTAATTTAATAATATTTATTTCTGCATTGCTGTTTGGACTTAGTCATTGGTATTCTGTAGGATATATTTTTTTTACTTTTATAATTGGTATTTTTCTTATGCAAGCTTTCATATTTTGGTCAGGTAAAGATTTAAGTAAGTATATGATGACTGTAATAATACACATGATTCACAATACAATTATGTTGATTTTGTCTTTATTCATTAAATAGAACATAGTTCTCTTGCCATGATTTATCCTGCAGAAATTTTAGAACATACCACACTTTATTATTTACCTGGAATTTCTAAAACCAATAGGGCAATATATTTTATAATCGTGTCTAGCATCATACTTGCATTTGTAGCCACCCCATTTATTTATACTACTGTTTCTGTCAGGTCCAGCGGAATTATTCGTCCAGTTAATGAAAGGGCAGAGATAAAGGCAATTGTTAGCGGGCTCATTGATTCAATTTATCATAAAGAAGGAGATAGCATAAATAGTGGTGAAATACTGCTCCGGATGAAAGATCTTTCATCAAAGATTAAGATTAGAACAAGTGAATTTGAAATCACTCAAAAAAATATATTGATACAAGATCTCGTCTTTCTAACTACACATAACAACCTTTTAGAAGATGATATCATCCATTTAAACTCGCCCATTTATAAAGAACAACTCAGTAGGTTCATTCACCAAAAAGATATTCAAGAAGCTTGTTTAAGGAAATCATCTGAAGAATTTTCCATCAATAATAAATTAGCATTAGACAAAATAATTAGCCCAAAAGAGCTTTTTGATAGCAAAAACAATGACGAAAAAATAAAGTCAACTTTCAATGCCTTTTTAAAAGAACAACAAATTATTTGGCAGCAAGATTTGAATCGTTTTAATATGGAACTTTCATTACATCGGCAAGATCTTGATTTAATTAATTCTGTGACATCCAATAATTTCATTAAAGCACCTATCACAGGAATTGTTCAAGGATTGTCATCTAAGTATTCCGGAAGTTACCTTCAAGCAAATGAAAGCTTTTGCTATATTTCGCCAAATGATGAATTAATTGGAGAATGCTTTGTTCAAACAAAAGATATTGGTTTAATAAAAATTAATCAGCCTATACAGTGTCAAATCGAAGCTTTCGATTACAATTATTTCGGATTTCTTACCGGTAAAGTGTTGGCAATAGATAATGACTATACAATTTTAAATAATATTCCTGTATTCCGGGTTAAATGTGGTTTTGATAATACTGCTCTACATATAAAAAATGGGTTTAAAGGTCATCTTAAAAAAGGGCTAAAATTTCAAGCTCGTTTTATAGTTGCTAATAGAAATCTTTGGCAATTACTATTTGACAAACTAGACGATTGGATAAATCCAATTAGACCCATTGAAAGTTCAATAAAATCAGCTTGAAAAAAATAGTTAAAATAAAGCAAGCTGATCAATCTGATTGTGGAGCAGCGTGCATTGCATCAATCGCTGCACATTTTAATTTATTAATTCCTATAAGCAGAATCAGACAATTTGCAAGCACTGATAAAAAAGGAACAAATGTTTTAGGTCTTATCGATGCTGCAAATAAAATAGGTTTTCTAGCAAAGGGAGCCAAAGGCCAATTAGAAAGTTTAACTAAAGTCCCTCTCCCCACAATTGCACAGGTAAGAGTGAAAAATGATTTACTACATTTTGTTGTGATATATAAAGTTCAGAGAAATACTATTCTTATAATGGACCCCATTGATGGTGAACAACACAAATTATTAATTCCAGATTTTGAAAGAAAATGGACAAGTATTCTAATTCTTATGTTACCCGATGAAGGATTCAAAACGGGTAATCTTAAGCATTCGAAAATATTGAGATTTTGGGAATTAATCAAACCACATTGGGTAAACATGTTACAAGCAATTATAGGGGCAATTATTTATTCATTACTTGGTCTATCTGCATCTATTTATATTCAAAAGTTATTAGATATTGTTATTCCAGAAGGTAATGCCAGGTTACTAAATTTGTTAAGCATGTTGATGATACTAATTTTATGCATGCAGCTATTCATAGGTGTCTTTAAAAGTATACTGGGTCTAAAGACCGGGCAACAAATAGACGCTAAACTCATACTCGGATATTATAAGCATGTATTAAAACTTCCACAAACATTTTTTGATAGCATGCGAGTTGGGGAAATAATAAGTCGCATTAATGATGCAGTAAAAATACGCTTGTTTATAAATGATGTAGCCATAAATATTATTGTAAATGCACTAATCATCTTTTTTTCAATTGGATTGATGCTATTATTTTATTCGAAATTAGCATTGATAATAATAGCCATTCTTCCTATTTATATTTTAATATTTTGGATAAGTAATCATATCAACAAAAAATGGCAACGAACTTTAATGGAAAACAATGCTGACTTAGAAGCAAATTTAGTTGAGAGCTTACGCGCAAGTGGAACTATCAAAAGATTTGGGATAGAAGCATATGATAATTTAAAAACTGAAAGTAGATTTGTAGCATTATTAAAGAGTATTTACGCTAGTACCATTCTCTCAATTCGTATTGGTACAAGTTTTGAATTGACAACACGTATATTTACAATCATAATCCTATGGGTGGGTTCATATTTTGTAATATCTAGAGAACTAAGTGCAGGTGAATTATTATCTTTTTATTCGTTAATAGGTTATTTCACAGGCCCTGCTGCCTCATTAATTAGTGCAAATAAAAATATTCAAGAAGCTCTGATTGCTGCTGATCGGTTATTTGAAATCATAGACCTTGAATCTGAAAACTCTAATGATAATTGTATACAACTTACTTCTGATTTGGTCGGTGATATTAATTTTCAAAATGTTTCTTTTAGATACGGTTCGAGAACTAAAGTTTTTGAGAATTTATGTATAACTATAAAAAAAGGTGAAATTACAGCAGTTATTGGCGAGAGTGGTAGTGGAAAATCTACGCTTTTATCTCTTTTACAAAATTTATACCCTTTAAACCAAGGCTCAATTAGTATTGGTAATATAAATCTTCAAAATATAAGCAACAAAAGTTTAAGAGAAAAAGTGGCTGTTGTACCTCAGCAAATTGATTTATTTGGTGGCACTATAATTGAAAATATTGCACTTGGTGATTTCGAACCTGATATTAATAGATTGCTCAACATTTCACAAAAATTAGGTATACATGAGTTTGTAGAAAAAATGCCTTTCAATTATAATACTATTCTTCATGAACAAGGAACAAACCTTTCGGGTGGACAAAAGCAAAGAATTGCAATTGCAAGAGCTTTTTATCGTAATCCTGATATATTAATATTGGATGAAGCGACTTCTTCGCTTGATACTTTGTCAGAACATTTGGTTCAGGAAGCACTAAAAACTTTTAAAGAAAATGGTAAAACAATTATACTTATTACTCATAGATTAACCTCAATAAAGAATGCGGATACTATTATTTTCTTAAAAAATGGAACCCTTGTTGAACAAGGATCATACACAGAGTTAATTGAAAATAAAAATTCATTTTTAAATAGTTTTTTTAGAACAAACTAACAGGATTGATTTTTAAAAAATCTTTCCATGTTAATCCATTGTTATCTACAAGCACTATTTTATGTGGTTCGAATTTTTTATCAAAAGTTGCAATACCATTTGTAGAAGAAGCAATACTGCTCTTTACTTCTATCGCTATTAATTTACCCTTGCTTTCTAAAACAAAATCTACTTCATCATTACCCTCTCTCCAATAATATACGTTGTAATCTTGGTTCATAGAATGATTGATGAGATGCGCACCAATGGCAGACTCTACTATCCTTCCCCACTCTTTTGGTTTATTGATTATCTCTTCATAACTATCACTATGCTGACTACTAATTAAAGCAGTATTATGCACTTGAAATTTTGGACTCGAAGACCGTTTTCGCAAAACTGTGCCTGAATATTTTTCAATTCCCCTTAACAAACCTGCCGTATCTAATAAATATAAGTAATGCGATAAAGTTGTGGTATTTCCAGCGTCTTGTAATTGCCCCAGAATCTTTGTAAACGAAACCATTTGACCAGAATACAAGCAACCTAATTCAAATAAATTTTTCATTAAAGCCGGCTTATCAATTCTTGTTGTCATTAATATATCTTTCGATACACTCGTTTCAATTAACGCAGATTTGATATAATTTTTCCAACGTGGCTCATCATGGATCAAAGTCGCAGATCCAGGATAACCTCCAAACCAGGCATACTGTTCCTCAGTCCATTTGAATGCCGATTGCATTTCTAGAAACGACCAATGACCCATATATATCGATTCAAACCTGCCAGCTAATGATTCTGTTAACCCTTTTTGCAACATCATACGCGAAGAACCTAGTAAAACGATTTTTATGTTTTGCTCGGTTCTAGTATCCTCATCCCAATGTGCCTTTACTGTTTCACTCCAATTTTCAATCTTTTGAATTTCATCAATTATTAATAGGAACCCTTCAGTATTATTTTCCTGACTCTTTAATCTTGCTGTCTCCCATATTTGCCTTAACCAAATACTATCTGATGCAGCTTTTGCATCTGCTGATTCAAAAAGACAAGGAATATGCTTTTTCTGAAGCAGTTGACGAATCATCGTTGTTTTTCCTACTTGCCTAGGCCCTAAAATAACTTGAATGAAGTTTCTGGGTTCATTCAGTCTTTTCATAACTAATTGTAAATGAGATCTTTCGAACATTTTAAATATTTTACTCAGTATATTGAGTAAAATTACTCAATATACTGAGTAATCCAAATTTTGATTTTAATCCTTAAATTGATTCCTCAATCATTATTATATGCGCATTTCCCCTGTAACTTCTCTTTCCAAGAAATTATTATTTAGTAGCATATCAGTTCTTCTGTTACAGCTGTCGATAGCGCAGCAAAATCTCGACATCAGCTATATGTCGTCAGGGGGTAAGCTAAAACCTTTGCAAGCTATCATCGATATCAGGCACTATATCATCAATACGGAAGTAGACATTGCCAACAAATCGATCCACGGAAATACAGTAGTTACACTCAACCTATCGAAACAAACAGATACCATCTTATTAGATTTGGTACACTTGCTCACGGTTGAAAAAATTAAAGTAGATAATAAGCCTGCCACATTTACCCAGGGCGATGATAAAATATATATCACAGGCAGCAACTTTACGGTAGGAAAACATGCAGTTGATATTGTATACGGTGGCAATCCACCCATTGCCGTTCGTGCCCCCTGGTTCGGAGGATTTATCTGGGGCAAGGACCGAAGTGGAAACGACTGGATCTCTATTAACTGCCAAAAAGAAGGTGGCAGATTATGGTTCCCCTGCAAAGACCATCCCAGCGATGAACCCAATGAAGGTGTGGACATGAATATCACTGTGCCGCAAGGCTTATCAGTTGCCGGGCCTGGCCTCTTACAAAAAGTAACCACTAAAAAGAACAAAAGTACTTTTTCCTGGAAAACCAATTATACCATCAGCAACTATTGTGTGGTATTTAATATTGGAAAATACATCGTTGCAAAAGATACTTATACCACCATTGACGGTAACAAAGTGCCCATTGAATTTTATGTGTTACAAGAAGATAGTGCACAAGCTAAAAAAGTGATCGAAACAAAAATTAGAGACAGCAAAATTTTAGAAAAATATTTTGGAGAATATCCTTGGGTCAAAGAAAAGATCGGCATAGCTGAAGTTCCCAATTCAGGCATGGAACACCAAACCATGATTACTTTCAATAATAAATTCGAATACCGAAAAGTAGGCGGTCACGATTATTCCGATAATTTATTCCATGAGTACGCACACGAGTGGTGGGCTAATAAAGTAACCAATAAAGACTGGGCCCATATGTGGATCCAGGAAGGAATTGGCACTTATGCTGAAGCATTAGCTATGTATGAGTTGGGCGGACAAGAAGCTTACAACGAAATGATTGCAAATCATAAAAAAAGTATCAAGTACATCAAACCATTAGTGGGTGGTGAAGAATTATCGGAAGATGAAACCTATGCTAAGAATGATATCTATGTGAAGGGTTCTTTCTTCATGCATAGTTTGCGTTATGTATTGGGCGATGAAATCTTTCTTCCCGCACTAAAAAAACTAGCCACTGATCCGGCAACTACTTATGATAATTTGGTAACCAGTACCGATGTAGAATTATTATTTAGTAAAGCAGCTGGCTATTCTTTAAAACCCTTTTTCGATTTCTATTTAAGAACCACCAATGTGCTGGATTTTTCTGTGAAAGAAGTCGGATATCAACAATACCAAATCAAGCTAAACAATTCCTTCATGGACCTACCCTTGGATATTTTAATCAATGGCAAGAAAGAGAAGATGGTGATTGGTAAGGATGGAATTAAAATAAAAAGTAATTTACCCCCAACTATAGATCCAACTGGTTTTTATTTGAAAAAAATTGCGTATTATTAAACTACAACAAACCTATAACTATGGAACGCCGTCAACTTATTAAACATTCTGCATTTGCAGTTGCTGCATTTGCTTTTTCAAAAAACTTGTTTGCCATACAAGAAGAAAGAGGGATGCCAAATAGTTTCGAGGGTTCTAATGGAGGCATTATTAAATTGGGCTCCAACGAAAATCCGCATGGCCCAGCTGAATCTGCCAAAAAAGCCATGATCGATGCGGTGATCATTTCCAACAGGTATCAGTTCGATACCAATGCACAATTGCGTGAAGCCATTGGAAAACTCACCGGACACAGCAAAGACAATATTTTATTGGGTGCAGGCTCATCAGAATTATTGGGTGTAGTAACTTCCTGGACGGCTTACAAAAAAGGAAATATTGTAGCTTCAGAACCAACTTTCAAAGTATGGTTACCCGCCGCAAGAAAACTAGGATTACCCACAAAATTAGTTCCACTAACCGCAAGTAAGCATAATGATTTAAATGCTTTAGCAAGTGGAATGGACGCAGATACCAAGATGGTGTATTTGTGTAATCCCAATAACCCAACAGGTACAGTTTCACCAAAAACCGAACTAGAGGCATTCGTAAAAAAGGTTTCTTCAAAAACCGTTTTATTATTAGATGAAGCGTATACCGATTATTATGATAGTCCTTCCATGGCACATATGGTAAACGATAACCCTAACCTGATCATCGCAAAAACTTTTTCTAAAACCTATGGTATGGCTGGTGCCAGAGTAGGTTATGTTTTAGCACATCCAGATACCATCAAAGAACTCAGCTCCTTCATGGCCTGGGCTAATGCCGGACCATCAGCAGTTTCAATGAAAGGTGCCTTAGGCGTAATCAATGACAAAGCATTTATAGATTATGTGAAATCAGAAAACATCAAAGCTAAAGCAATTTTGTACAAAGGCTTCGATGATCTTGGTATCAAGTATATCGAATCCTTTACCAGCTTTGTGTATTTCGATACCAAGCCTTATCCAAAAAATATTCCAGCAGTTTTGCAAGCAAGTAATATTGTAGGCGCTCGACCATTTGAAGACAATAGTACCTGGCTAAGAATTAGTATTGGCACGGTACAAGAAATGACGAAAGTGGTAGAAGCACTAAAAGCAGGTGCAGCTAAAGCTTAATAATAAAAACCCGATTCAATTGAGTCGGGTTTTTTATTTAAAAATATTGTCTGCAGAAATCCATCGCAGATAATTCTATGATTTCAATTCCGGGAAAACGAAACGAAGGCGCGGGATTGGGATCTACTACTTTAATTTCTTTGCGGCCTCGCATGGCAGATTCCAACACCATATTTGTGATGCCTACTGAATTAGAAGTGCCCATGAAGATCACCGTTTCTGCTTCTTTCACCCAATCTAAAGCACTCTCTGATTCATAGAGTTCACTATAGTATTCATCGAAAAGTAAAATATGCGGGCGATAAGAATGTTCAAAATCAATCCTCCCGTTTTTGCCAATATGAAACAGTTCAAACAAGCCTTGCACAAGTGGATCATTGACATTTGGTTTTGTATTGATGCCTGTATTTTCAGCTAACCCATTAACAGCATCCCAATTAGCAAACACCAAATCTTCGCGATGGGTAACTGGTATCTTACGTTTATAATTGATATTGCCATGGATCTCGATCAATCTTTTGGTTTCATGCCCAGCTTTGATGTGTAGGTTATCTACATTCTGACTAACCACACGAATCTGATGGGCAGCCAGTATTTCGTGGGTAGCATTTGGTAATGCATCTCTACAACTCACAAAACGATGATAATACCAACTCAAAAAATGCGCTGGATCATCGCAGAACTTTTCATAGGATGCCATTGTGGTTGGGTTCTCATTCCACAATCCATTCTTACCACGAAAGGGTTGAATGCCTGAGTCAACAGAAATGCCGGCACCCGTAATAACTACTATTCGATTATCCATCCTTCAAATATTATATAGTTCCATGCTTATCTTAAATACCCACATACCATGCCCAGCCACTATCACCAGTATTTATAAAGGTGTCGGATACAACTATGCGTTTTAAATATTTTACACTTTTATAACCGATCTGTGTTTCCACCCTGGCGCGCAAAGGAGCACCATGTTGAATGGGTAAGTTTTTGCCATTCATTCCATATGCCAATATCGTTTGAGGATGAAATGCATCAATCATGTCAATACTTTCCATATACTCATCGTACCCATAAAAATTCACAAATCTTGCGCTAGACTTAATGCCTGCATGTTGTAATAATAATCCCAAAGGAACTCCTGTCCATTCAGCAATGGCTGTCCAACCTTCTTCGCAGGTATGTCGGGTAATTTGCGTTCTCGAACTAAATTTTTGTAAGGCATCTATAGAATATAATCCTGGTCTTGATACACTACCTTCTACTGAAAGTTGATAATTCGAAAATGAATATTGATGTAATAATTCATAGTCTTTATTAAACCCTGGTTTTGATGCATCAGCAGGATTGATAGAACCAGTTGCCGGGAATGATGAAATATCACTTTGATGATATTCTTTCGAAAGAGCTCTTTTATCAAGCAATGCCCTTTGCGCTTCATATGTAAACAAATCACCCATCCTTAAAATATTTCCATAGGTAGGTGGGGCAGGCTTTGTACAACCATTTAAAAGTACAGCACCCATTGCAGAAAGCCCAGAAACAATCGCTGTTCTTCTAGTAATAATATGTTTCTTTTTCATTTTAAAATTTTAAAAAAACAAAACTTATTTATTAAACAACATTGCATTCATCTGCTTTTTAAACCCAGATTGAATAATCATTAACACATGTATCAGTACAAAAAATAATAATAGAGAAGCAGCAAAAAAATGAATGGTACGGGCAGATTGCGCACCAAAAAATAGTTTCAATAAATAAGGATGTGATGCTGTTACTGCAGGCGACATGGTTAATCCAGTTAATACGATAGTAGGAAGTAAAAGGAAGATCACGATCAGGTAACTGATTTTCTGGAGTAATCCGTATTGAGGCCCTTTCAGATAAATGATGGTTAACCTTATATGCTCTTTGATTTCATTTAAAAATGTATCAAATGTGAGCTCCTTAAATGTAGGAAGCAACTGATTTTTAATATGCCCGGAAAATAAGGCAATTACCAAATAAAAGATTCCAGTGATCACTAAAATCCAGGCTGATAAAAAATGGAGGCTTCTTCCCCATCCGTTTTGGTTAAATATATCATAGGTACGACCAGATGAAACAGGGGAGTTTTTTTGATCAAAAAATGCCTGACTATTTTCCCATCCCCCATGCTGAAAATTTCTGCTAATAGGCAGTTCAAACAATGCCGGAGTAAGATCATTACCAACATTTCCCCAATATAATCTTGGGTGAACCATTAAAATTTCAATTCCAGAAAATAAGAGAAATAAAAATGCCAGTGTTCCCACCCAGTGCGAGATCTTTACCCAGGTACTGTGGTACGTTTTAATATGATCGGCAGCTTTTTTAAACATAAATAAAACAGGGTACCTATTTATAAAGTACCCTGTTTTAAATATAAATAATTAAAATAAGTAATGCTATTTTTATTTCAAAACATAACCCACTTTACATTTCAAGGCTTCGATCGCGTTGGTGAGATACACCAATGGCGCATTCCAATTGATGGCAATTTCATTGGAAGCGTAAGAACAGGATTGATCCGAATAACATGTTTCAGGTTCTGTAAATTGATACGAACAATTGTCTTGCCTACCCGGATTTGGACCACCTGCTAATAAACCAGCATTCCCACATTATTCCAAGTGGGTAATGTGGCATTATAAATCGCATTGTATTTTTCAAAAATGGTAGCGTATGCTTTTTCTTTAGTAGTTACATACAATTCTGCGGAAGCCCAGATCCATTCATCTGTTACATTATTGTCTCCATAAGATCCAGTAGTAAATCTTCGGTGCATTCGGATAAAACCCAAGTTGGTTCAATTGAATGGCAGATTGTGTAAATCCCCAAAAAGGAATAATACCTAAGATGCTATTCGTACAGATTGCTTTTAAATTTTTCAATTTTCAACTTTTAATAGGGCTCCAAAATATTTTTGATCTTTAAAAGTTCCTCATTTGTAAAAGAAGTATTGGCAAGACAGTTTATCGAATCTGTTACTTGCGCTGGTTTACTTACTCCAATTAAAACAGTGGTAATCCGATCGTCTTTTAAAATCCAGGAAAGCGCCATCTGGGCCAGATTCTGCCCGCGACTAATTGCGATTTCATTCAGCTTAATTACTTTTTCAATTTTCTCAGGAGTGATTGCATTTTCTTCCATCGCACCATTACCTCTGTGTGCAGCAGCTCTGCTATCTGCGGGAATTCCCTTTAAATATTTATTCGTAAGAAGACCTTGCTCCAATGGTGAAAAAGGAATACAACCTATTCCTTCTCTGCCCAATACATCCAGCAAACCATTTTCTACCCAACGATCAAACATCGAGTAACGTGGTTGATGGATCAGACATTTAGTTCCCAAACCATTTAATACTTTGATCGCAGCTTCTGTTTCTGCAGCACTATAACTAGAGATCCCTACATATAAAGCTTTACCCTGACGAACAATTAGATCCAGTGCACCCATGGTTTCTTCCAATGGTGTTTTCGGATCGGGGCGGTGGTGATAATAGATATCTACATAATCCAAGCCCATTCGTTTTAAGCTTTGATCTAAACTAGCCACCAGGTATTTTTTTGAACCATGATCACCGTAAGGACCGTCCCACATACCCCATCCCGCTTTGGTAGAGATTACCAGCTCATCGCGGTATTTTTTAAAATCGTCTTTGAAAATTTTTCCGAAAGTTTCTTCCGCAGATCCTACTGGCGGGCCATAATTATTAGCCAAATCAAAATGGGTGATGCCACTATCGAAAGCCAGTTGTAAGATGGCACGTGCATTTTCTAAACTATCGATCGCACCGAAATTATGCCATAAGCCCAGTGATAAGGCAGGTAACATAATACCGCTTTTACCACATCGGCGATAAGGCATGTTTTTGTAACGGGAAAGATTTGCTTCGTAACTCATGGTATTTTTTTAATTATTGGAGTTTAGGTATTCAAATGTAAGTAGACTCTAAATTATTACAAGTTAAAACGAATATTATTTGTATATAAACATTTGGTAAAAAATATTATATTCTATTAACTTTAGTGTTACTATTATTTTACAGCCCCCCAATATTTTTATTGCCTCAAAAAATTGATATGAATAAATATTTCTTATTGTTTTGTCTATCCCTATTTTTGATGGATATTTCCTTTGCACAAAAGAAACCAATTCCAAAAGATAAGCTTCCCACGCAAAAAGAAATGCAAGCGTTATTGAAAGAAGCACAAAATGCCCTCGACGAAATTAGTCCTAAAGACTAAAAAAATGATGGACAGTATGGGAATTAAAATGCCTTCCTTCAAAAACACACCCAAATTTTCGGATAAACAATTGGCAGCAGCTTATGTGGAAGATGGTAAAGTAATTCCTTCCAGAAAAACCAACCTCATAAATGAATTACCTAAAAAATTACTTACTACAACTGAGCTAAAAACCTATGTGCAAAAAGTAACTACTGATATTGGAACAATGATCACACCAAAATCAAAAGCGGTGGCAGAGAAGATTATGGTGCAGTTTAAGAACGACAAATATTATGGTGCTATGATCTCTTCCGCTGCAAACGGTATGTGGATCTTGGGTTTAAAAGAACCTGCCGTTTATCTGATGGGTAAGGCCATAGAAGTATTACCCAATGCCGATAACTATAACAATTATGGGGCTTTCCTAACCATGACGGGTGCCGCGCATATTGCCATTCCAATATTGGAAAAACTGAACAGTGTTCATAAAAAAAATTCCACCATTTTAAATAATCTCGGACAGGCTTGGCTGCAATTAGGCGAAGAGGTAAAAGCAGAAAATTATCTCGACAGTGCTATTCTAATTTACGCCAACCATCCTCAGGCTAATTATACTAAATGTCTGATATTGGAATCAGAAGGTAAGACAGCTGATGCTGCTGTTGTAATAAAAAAATCGCTGCAACATAGTGTTACAAAAGAAAAAATACAAAAGCTGAAAGATCTGGAAGGTAAAAACGCAAAATACCATCCTTATCAACTTAAAAAGACCTATTTCTCCTCTTCCTTTGATCTCGGTTCTTATGTAGCCATGGTTCCCTTGGTGTATTCGCAGGAACCCGGGCCAAAGATTGAGGATATATGGGATGAGTTTAGGGAAAAAATGGAAACCATTAAGGGTCAGTTTATTGCTGAGATGAACAAATATGCTGAGCAAACAAAGGAAGAAGTGCAACATATACAATCGAATATAAAGAGCAATCGAAGTGTTGTTTTTCGCCGTATTATTATAAAGCCATGCATTCATATGCGAGTAGTGATTATACTGCTAATAAATCGAAGGATGATGGAAAGGAATTAATAAAATATATGGAAGAATTGGCACTCTTAAAACAGGGTTTCGAAAAAAGTTTACAGGCAGAAAAAGAGCGGTTTGATAAAAGATTGGAAAGCGGTGAAAACTTAGGTTCTAATAGTTGCGATGGCGAACTGCCCATTATCAGAGAATACTTGAATGCAACCAATTCCTTACATAAAAAATACCGCGAACAAAACATCAGAATTTGGGTATCGGATGCTTTTCGTGCCTATAATTATGTCACAGACGTTTCTTTATCAGAAGGACTGGCTCAACTCGCCGTACTTCAAATAAAATTGAATTTTATAGAAAAGCTGAGTGAGTTAAACAATGAGTCTTATACGAACCTGATCTGCACTTCCACAAAAGAAGAAGAAGAAAAACCTCTACCTAAAAAACTGCCCGACTTCGATAAAGTGAACTGTAAAATGAAGTCCACTTTTTACGTGCCCTATGCTGGTCAAATGACGATACGTTGCAATGAGATGGATGTGGTTTTTAATCCGGGGCTTTTACCATTTAAAGCATCATGGACGGAAGACTTTAATGCCAATACCATCAGCCAGGCATCAATTGGCATTTCCATTAAAGCCATAGATATTAGTTTATCAGGAAGTTTTGATGAAGCAGGTAAATTTCAGAATGGATCTGTAAGTGTGGGTACAAATATCAAAGGGGTGGATGTTTCTGCGATCGGAGAATTTGATGCCAATGGATTTAAAAAAGGAAGTGTTGAATTAGGAATGGATGGTTCACTGAACTTGTTGTCTAAAGAAATTACAGATGCTGCACCAGTTGAATTGGGTGTAAAGGGTGAAATGAAAGCGGGTATAGAATTAGGGGTCGACGGAATTGAAAATATGTATGTGAGTGAAAAAACAACTATTGAAGCAGGTGCATCTGCTCAAGCGGATATTGGTGAAGCAGGTAAACAAGCACTCGAATACATTAATGAAGCAGCAAAAGGTGTAGACGCCAAAATTCCTTCACCAAAGCTCGAAGCAGGTGCATCTATAAGTGCAGATAATCGGATGGGGGTAAATAGTGGTTATAGCGCTAAAGGTTCTTCAGAATTTTCTGGATTACACTATAAATAAAATAGCACAGTTATAAAATAATATTATGAAAGCAACCAGTATCATTTTCATTTGTCTGATCGCAGCAGTGAATTCATTTGCTCAGCTTAGTCCAGAACAACGGATCCAAGACAGTATAATTGGCTGGTGGGATGATATGCATTTTGATAACCACTTGAAAATAGATAATACACCTTTGCAAAAAAAGAAAATTGCAGTGGCTGATAAGTTTGTAGAATGGATGAAAAAAAGTTACACACCAGTGGCAGGTTTAGGAACCTTTACCAGGAACGTTGGGAAAAACAATACCAAGGTTTTATTCTTGGTATGGAATGTAAGTTTTGATAAAATGTGGCTCGATCAAAAAGGACACTTCAAACCCATTGATGAAGAAAACACGCCATTCAGAATCAGTGCTAATGTGATCCCAGCTAGCTATCCTGTTTCATTTTTAAATACCCCTAACCAGTTTTTTTTCACCTGGCCTCCAGATGGATGGGGAAAGGATAATAGTAATCGAAAAGGGATGGACACCAGAATACATCCCAATGTTTACAAATACATCACCCGTATCAATGAAGAGGTAACTGTATATCTCGCTCCTAATAATCAATTGCCTTTTAAGCAGGTAAGCATTGGTCAATACCTGGATGAATCACTTGAATCACTGAATAGGAAACCGCAAAACGATGAAGCCCGTTACCGGGCAGCCATTGCTAAATGGAAAGAAAAATATAAAGACCGATTAAATGATCCTGCAGTTCTGCACGATATGCAGCCAACTATTATCGGTCAGTTTTTTGGAGACATAGATCCTTTTGCTATCAGTAAAATTGAAAAAGAATCCAATCAATTTTACCCCGTTTATAAATTAGATTCTACCACCATCGAACTATGTAAAACAGAACAGCCACAATGGATTACTGTTAGCCTTCCTTATAAAACAAAAGAAGATGGCAATCAATTGTTTGAAATGTACACCGCAGTTACTCAGAATATAAACTATGATTATATCTACCAGTATTTTTATGACCCTGAAAAAGTAAAAGGGATAACTTATAGGCCAGCCAATGAAGAACAATTAACTGCCAGACTAAATAGCTATCGTAAAAATGCATCAGATCAAAACAATGCGTTTACAAAAGTTAGCTCACTGCCACCCAATGTACTTTTTATGGATGATTTTTCTACTGGAACAGAAGGGGGCAATCCAGCAAATTGGTTCTTTAGAAAATTCGGAAAACACAGTAGTATTGCTACAATAAAAGATAAGCCCGGTAAATGGATCCAGTTGGGGGCTGAACCTGTATCCCCAACCTTATTAAAAAAACCATTGCCAGAAAATTGTATTCTGGAATATGATCTGGCAACTGATGCAGTATTCGGTTCACGTACGGGAGGAGCTGCCAGTCTGGTATTAAATACAAGGACTTCGAATGCTGATGGCAGCGAAAGCCTTTACAATAATGGCACTAGGGTAACCATTAATATAGAATCGGGAAACGAAGCCGATTATAACAATAATAATTATAGGGGTGTAATTAAAATAGACATTAACAGTACCCCATCAGTTAACACACAGAATTTCGTAGAAGGTATTTCCGCTACTACTGAACTTCGTGAGTTCACCAATAAAAAAAATAGTGTACATGTGAAGGTTCAAATAAAGGCAGGTGTAATAACTGTATTCATTAATGATAAAGTGATGTTGACAAGTAGTGATCTTAAAATGGCTTATGGTGGTAAGTGTATCAGCTGCGGTGTTCCAGCAGCTGCAAAATTTAATACAGTATTTTGGAAAAATACCAGCTACGATCAGGATAATATCAAAACTTATATCAGTAATGTAAAAATCAGCAAAGATTAAATAAAGCTTCCTCACAATTCTTTTCCTATACTAACAACTTTTGAAAAACACGGGTGGATTTTCTTCCAGTAATGCTTCAATTTTTTTTGCGGTATTGGTAATTGACAAGCCCCCAAGATTCGTGCATCGTAAAGTATGATGAATCTGATCACCAACTGCCTTCATTGTTTCAATTACTTCATCTAAGGGAATTAAATGTTCGTAGTTTGATAAAGCCATATTCGCACAGGAGATAGCATTGGAAGCAGCCATTACATTTCTACCAAGACAAGGCGCTTCCACTCTGTTTCCAATTGGATCGCAAATAATGCCTAGTGAATTTTGTAATGCCAACGAAGCCGCTGCAATAGATTGTTCCAAACTACCGCCATTCATTTCTACCAGTGCGGCTGCAGCCATACCGCCACCAGAACCTGTTTCTGCCATACAGCCACCCACTTCAGCAGCAAATGTAGCATGTGCCGCAATAAATACACCAATCAGACCTGCCGATAACATCGCCTTTATAATGGCATCTTCATGATTATTGATGCAATGTGCAGTTCCAAAAACAACCCCTGGTAAACCACCACAAGAACCTGCAGTAGGGGCAGCAACAATTACACCCATGGAACTTTTTACTTCCATAATGGCAGACACATACATGATGGTTTTGTTAAGCACATCCCCGCCTATTAATTGATTTGATTCCAGACTTTTTTTAAATTGAGGCGATTGACTTCCCAGGATCCGATCCTGATAACTTGTACCCTTTAATCCAGTTTCAATGGCATTTCCCATGATCTGAATAATGGCCCGCATTTTTTCGAAAACCATTTCTTCACCAATATTCCCGCGAATGCTTTCATAGGCAACAGCCAGTTCCCATAGCGCTTTATTTTTACCTTTATTATACGCCAACATTTCATGGCAGGTAATAAATGGTACCGATAAATTTTGCCTCGCCATAATCGGAAGAACGGGCTTAATACTTTTAATGGTTTTTACAGAATTCATTTGAATAATTTCCTGGCAAATGATTTCTGGAATACTGTTTTGAGATTTTATTTCTACAAACGAAATGGCTCCTTCATGAACAATAATATCATCATAAACAATCGCAGATTTTAAATAGGAAATGATAGTAGTAAAATCAGTACAATAAATCAATGTTTCATAATAATCTCCCGCAATGGAAACCCTGTTTCCATCTATATAAATCACTTCAATCATACCACCGCCAGTAGAGATCGCAATCAATTCTCTCGATTCTATTTCGTTGGATAAAATTATTTTGTAAGTGTTCGGATGTTTTTCATCCAATTCGCAAATTTGAATTTCATAATTGATCCCTGCCGTTGCGAGATATATTTCTGATTCAGGTAACCTTTCATCGTAAGCTTCCCATCCTAAAAATCCACCAAATAAACCCATATCAGAACCCTGACTCTTATGCGTAGTTGCCAATGACCCATTGGGATCGAATTCAATTAAGATCTCTTTCATATTTCCATCCATCAAGTCTCTGCACATTCTGGCTATACGCAGTGATGCTGCACAATGAGAACTCGATGGCCCACGCATTACCGGGCCTATTACATCGTTAAAAATACTTGGGTAGTTTGGCATGCTTTGCAATTTTAAAATACTTTATATCAATTCCACTTGGTACACTTGTCCTTTCATGGTTTTAAATTCATAAAGATCATTACTGATTTTTTTAAATGGAACAACCTGTCCCTGGTGTAAGATCTTAATATTTTGAACCATTTTTAAAGTACAGCTTTGTCCTGCTTTTGATATGATTTCCAGCTTTTTAATTTTATGAGCCTTCCATGAAAAATTAATTTCAAAAGCACCTCTGGTGCAAACGCCATTAAAATTTCCATCACTCCATTCATTAGGTAAGGCAGGCAATAGTTGTATATAGCCACTGTGCGATTGTATCAGCATTTCAGTAATGGCTGCGGTTACCCCAAATGTTCCATCCACCTGTGGTGCCCTGCCACATAATGCAAATAGTGAACTGCAGGATTGCTCTTTTAAATAACCTTGGTAAATCTTATAGGAACGTTCGCCATCAAAAAGTCTGGCCCAAAGCGCCATTTTCCAGGCTCTTGAAAATCCCATAGCGCCATCCCCTCTTTCGTTTAACACTTTTTTGTATGCTTCAATAAACGCTGGTTCTTTTATTTGTGATAATATTTTTCCCGGATATAAGCCATACAAATGCGAAAAATGGCGGTGATGTTTTTCAAGAGATTTCCAATCTTCCGTCCATTCTTGTAGCGATCCATCGGAACCAATTTGAGGGGGTACTAATTTTGTTCTTGCTAATTTTACTTTTTCATTTAATTCATCATTCACAGATAACAAAGAAGAAGCATCAATAAAATATCCGAAAAGGTCATATAAGATCTGCATGTCGATCGAAGAGCCAGCACAAATAGTAGTGCCTTCTCTAAAGCCAGCAGTTACTTCATCAAAATAGGGTTTGTTACCACCACCATCTGGAAAATTTTCAGGTGAAGTGGAAGGGTTTGTAACAAGCCATTTGCCATTGGGATGGGGCACCAAAAAATCTAAGAAAAATTGTACCGATCCTTTTATCACAGGATAGATTTCTTTTAAATAAGCTTTGTCCTGGGTATACAAATAGTGTTCCCATAAATGGGTACAAAGCCAGGCACCACCTACGGTAAAAGTGCCCCAGGTTGGACCATCCATTGGTGCTGTAACCCGCCATATATCTGTATTCTGATGCATTACCCAACCCCTTGCGCCATAGTGTTCTCTGGCAACCTGGCTTCCCTGATCCTGCAATTCTTTTACCATTTTAATCAGGGGTAAAGCAGACTCCGATAAATTGCCCGACTCAACTGGCCAGTAATTCATTTCGGTATTAATATTGGTCGTGTATTTTGCATCCCAGGAAGGGTTCATATCATCATTCCACAACCCTTGTAAATTAGCTGGCTGTCCGTTTTCTCTGGAGCAGGAGATCATCAAATATCTTCCAAAATGATAACTTAAAGCCGCCATTGATGGGTCGGGGTTGGTTTGAATTTTCTCCATTCTTATATTAGTAGGCAAATAAGAACGTTCGTTGCTTTCTAGTGATAAGGAAACACGATTAAAATATTTTTGATAATCCTTTAAAGTACTGGTATAAATAGATTCGTATGATTTGTTTTTAATGGCATCTAAATATTGTTTTGTTTTTTTAGCAGCATCACCACTCACATCTTTATAATTGATAAAATTAGTGGCAGCAGAAAAATAGAATGTGATGGTATCTGCTTTTTCAATAATCAAATCAACACCTTTGGTATGTGTAGTACCTCCAACTGCCACTGATTTTATTTGGGCTTCATATTTTAACTGACCTTTTACGCCCATATAATCTGCTGACTTGCCCGTCAATTTTAAGCCATCATTTCCATTAGCATCCATTCTAAAATAATCGGTGGCGTAATTGGAATGTGTTTGATTGCGAACGCCGCGAAGGTTTGCTTTTACATCTAAGCTTGCTTTTTTATCAGCAGTAAAACGGATAACAATTACCTGATCTGGTGCGGAGGCAAAAACTTCTCTTTTAAAGTTGATTCCCTTTGCCTGGTAACTAACAGAACTGATGCCGGTGCTTAAATCCAAATCTCTTTTATAATTGCTAACCGAATCCTGATCCGGGAAAAATAAAATCAGGTTGGCCAGGCTTTGATATTTTTGTTGTTCAACAGGGTAGCCCATTAAGTTTCTACCAAATAAATTATGGGCTTCTAAATAATTCCCTTTAAACACATCTGCTTGAATTTGAGGCAATACTTTATATCCACCTTTCACAACAGTACTATAGGGTCCGCCCGACCAGTAAGTACTTTCATTTAATTGAATTCTTTCCTCACCATAGTTTCCAAAAACCATGGCACCCAATCTGCCATTGCCAATTGGGATGGCCTCATCCCATTTTTTGGCAGGAGTGTTATACCATAAATAAGTAGCTGGGTTAAATGATGGCTGTGCAAATAGGGGTATGATCAAAACAATTTGTACAAATAGGAGTAAATATTTTTTCATTGTTTTATTTATTTTTTACTGCACTCAAAAACATGGTAAAGGAAGTGTACACGATAATAAAAAGTACCAACCAACGAAGTGTATCTAATGGTAATGATTTTACAATCAAAGCAGCGATGAGTACTGCCACAACGCTGGGTAGGGCCATACCAATTGCAGCTTTTTTATTATAGGCACCTGATTTGATAAATTTAAAGGAAGCAAGGGGCATTAAAAATGCGCAAGAGCCCATCATAATGGGAAATGCAACCTGAGGTGATAATCCCAATACAAAAACCAGCGCCATGCAGGGGGCATACAATCCAACGCCAGCCGTCATCATAGCGCCAAGAATGAAATTAACAACACCTGCCACTAAAAGTTTCCAGCCATGAATGCCAATGGCAACACCATCGCCTTGTATCCAATGCAATTTATTAGCCAGCATAAATCCAGCAGTAATCATCAAAGCAATACTCATGGTTAGCCTGATCTTATTCTCCGAAAGTTTTGCAATAATATCGGCGCCAATAAATGCGCCGCACATAGCAGTTAAGAACATCACAACCATGGTAGTGGGCTCCACTTCAATCACCTTGATAAAAATGATGGCCTGAATTAAAACAGGGAATGTGTTTGCCACATTCATGGTACCCGGGATCAACTTATCGGAAGTTTGTTTGGTGAATTTTAAAAGTGCGGTTTGAGGTGCAAATGCACCAATGCCTAATACATCAAAAAAATTAACCACAAAGCCAATGAGTCCGGTTTTAATCCAGCTTACATTTTCTAGTGCATCTTTATGTTTGTAAATATCAGTGGCTAAAACATATATAAACCAGCCGGCAAATAATACCAAAATGATCCAAATAATATTTACCATACAGATGTTTTATTAGCTGTAATGAAAGATAATTCTTTTTAAAATGGAGTATATAATCCTTAGCGTTCTAATTTAAAATTTACATCTTTTGCCGGACGTACTGCTGCGTTCGCTACTTTCCATCCGGTACGATACATCCAGTCGGTCATTTTCTTAAGCTTATCGTAATCAATATTTTGCGCATTATCCAGGGGCGTGTGGTAATCGGGATGTAATAAAGTAGTGTACATAAGAGAAGGAATGCCCAGGCGTGCATAAGGCAGGTGATCGCTTCTAAAATACCAGCCTTCCACATGAGTGTGTTTATCCCAAAGCGTATCAAGTTTAAATTTCGGTCCTTCATAGTTAGCATCTAAAGCCATAGCTACTAATTCAGATGAATTTTTATGAGGTGCTTGCATACCTAAAATGGCTGCACTATCTGGATTGTTGCGACCAATCATATCACCATTCAACACCGCAACAATAGAAGTAATGGGAACAGTGGGATGTGAGGAGTAATAACGCGAACCCAGCAAACCTCTTTCTTCCGCACCATGAATCACAAAAAGCACAGAACGTTTGGCAGGATTTTTTATAAAGGCGCGGGCATTGGCCATCATGGCTACATCCACACTGGCGTTATCGTCGGCACCATAGTACACGCTATCTGTGTGGTTCGAAGTACGCACACCATGTGCATCCTGGTGGCCGCTATACATCAGATATTCAGAAGCCAGATTTTTATCTGTGCCTTTAATATATCCCACAATATTTACGGAAGGGTATGACTGGTGTTCGATGAGTAGGTTCGCTTTTAAAGTTGCGCCAGCAGTTTGCAAAAGTGGTTTAGAAGCAGTGTGCACCCAGAACACGGGCACTTTCGTTTGTACTGTAGCGTTCGCACCACCATCGATATCAAAAGATCCGCGGTAATTATTTTCGTTGGCATCGGCCCATGCGTTTTCAGCAATATCGTCGTTAATAAAAATGATGGCGGCAGCACCTTTTGAAATTAAAGCATTTCCGTATTTAGCCAATATGCTACGCGGATAACGCCAGGTGGGCAGCGACACATTTAGATTAATGCCTTTAGCATTGGCTTCAATAGCTACCACTTTACCTTTTACATCGATGTTAGCAGTATTCATGGTAGCGGCATCACCTAAGTAAAGTATCTGCGCATCAATTTGTGCATTGGCCATTTGAGCAACCGTTACCTCTTTCCAAAGTGTAAGCGATTGGTTGTTGATGCTGATGCTACTTTGATCGGAAATATGGTTATGCCACATATTGAAGAACTGAAAATAAGAACCATCATCCCCAGCGGGCAACAAACCAAGCGCGCGATACTGTTCGCCCAACCACATGGAAGCTTTCAGTTCGTCGGTGGTTCCTGCAGAGCGACCACGAAAATGTGCATCCGCCAAAGTATACAGATCTTTTTTCAGGTCTGCAATTTTAATAGTGTTCAAGGCAGGTTGTGCTTGAGCAATTGATCCGATGATGCTGATGGATAGTACAATTAGGATGCGCTTCATGTGTTTTGTTTTGGTATAGCAATATACCCAAATAAGGATAGGAATAGAAGCGCAAAATTTTAAACAAATCAATCAATTATATGTTTAAGGAAACAATACTATGGAACAGAAAGACATTGATCGAATTATTGAAATGGCCTGGGAAGACCGCACTCCTTTTGAAGCCATTGCTTTTCAGTTTGGTGTTTCCGAAGCCGAAACCATTTCCCTCATGCGCAAAGAATTAAAGCGCAGCAGTTTTAACTTATGGCGGAAGCGTGTGAACAGTGGTGTAAGTCAAAAGCACTTACAAAAACGCGATTCAGGAATGAACCGATTCAAGTGTTCATTGCAGCGGAGTATTTCGATGAATAAGATTAGTAAGCGATGATTTTGAATAACGCTTATTTAGTTTTTCAATGAAAAGCTTGTACTCCTGCCGCCCAAATCATCCTGTTCGAACTGCCTTGATCCATCCTATTGGAGGAGGTACAATCTGATTTATTGCAGCGATAGATTGCATTTTACTATTTAGCTGTTGTATTTGTAAGGTAAGATTTTTCATTTTGTAAGTTTATAGACTGACAAATTTTATATTGTTGTCAGCATTTAAACTCACTACAATTACTTTATCGCTCATTAAAATTGAAAATATCGCTCATTTTTGAGCGATAAATAGTATTTTTGTGAGCGATAAAATAATAAGATGGCTAAAAAATCCTCCATTAATAGTGATAAAATTCTTCACTTTATAAAGGAACATCCAAACTGTTCCTCCAATGAAATTCTTGCGGGATTACATCTTGATATCAGTATAGCTACGCTAAAAAGATCCTTGCAAGAGATGGTGGCAAATGGTTTTGTCGACACAAAGGGAGAACTGAAGGGTAGAAAATATGAAATTAGCCAGGCCTTTGAAATAATAAGACCTATTGATGTAGAACAATATTTTCAAGAAGAAATTGACGAAAGGAAGATACAAGCCAGTTTTAATCAAACATTGATCATAGACACGTTGAACCATTTATCTGTTTTTACAAATCCCGAATTTGAATTTTTAAATGGACTACAAGAAAAATTTACTTCAAACGCATCACAATTAACTTCGGTTGAATACAAGAACGAATTGGAACGTCTTGCCATTGATTTAAGCTGGAAGTCATCTCAAATTGAAGGGAACACATATTCATTACTGGAAACAGAGCGACTATTAAAGGACAAGGAAACAGCTGCAGGAAAAACAAAGGATGAAGCAACCATGTTGTTGAATCATAAGGATGCATTAGATTTTATTATAGAACATCCAAGTAAGCCTCCCACCAATACCCTATTGTAAAGTTGCATAGTTAGTTTGAGTTTTGCAAAAAGATATATTATGCAAAACAAAAAGGAGCAGCGCGAACAAATGATGTCGATGATTGAAGACTGGCAATCCAGTGGATTAAA
>JANYEA010000095.1 GCA_025363385.1 Bacteroidota bacterium
GGAGAGTTAGGGATTCGAACCCCAGGACCTGTTACAGTCAACAGTTTTCAAGACTGCCGCAATCGACCGCTCTGCCAACTCTCCGGGTGCAAAATAATAGCAGTGAGGTTGATATTCCAAAAAAACTATAAAAATAGATTAAACATTGAAGAATAGATTGACTTGTAAATCAATACTATAAAGGGTTCCAGAGGATTGAGGAACTATAAAGAAATATTTTTCAGCTTTGAAAAAAAGTACAATTTCTATAAAAAGCCACTTACTTCACAACCTCTTCAATTTTCTCAACCACAATCAGATCGGCAAGATCTACATTCATGGGCAATTGCCCTATTTGAACGATTGCCCTTTTGCCCCTGATTTCTTTTACTTCCCCCACTTGATAGTTTTTTTTAGATTTTACTAACGATCCTACCTCAATGGATAAATTCAACTCTTTGTACTTTAAATCTACTTTCTTAGCCAGTTTGTTCACAACTATGGTTTCTTTTTGCTTGAACAGTAAGTTCTGAAGGTTTTTCACTACTTCATTCTTATTCTCAGATTTTTTCCAGTCCAATACAATTTGCTTGAGTTTACGCTCCATATCTTTTAAATAAGTAATGCGTTCCTCTGCCACTTTATTTTGATGTTTCAGCAATTCTACCTGTTGTTGGTGTTTTTCTTTTTCAAGTACTTGCTCCATTTCTTTTTTCAACTTCTCGTTCTCTTTCATTAAACGATTTAACTGCTTTTTCTCCTTATCTAAGTGTTGAAGGTCTTGTTCCGTTCTATTGAGTAATTTATCTAACTTAAAATGGTCTTCTTCAACTAGGTTTCTTGCTCTTTCAATTAATTTAGGTGATAGCCCAATCCTTTCTGCAATAGCAAAAGTGTAAGAACTACCTGGTTTACCTATTATTAACTTATAAAGGGGCTGAAGGTTTACTTCATCAAATTGCATAGCTGCATTTAAAATACCAGGTGTATGATTAGCCATCACTTTTAAATTCAAATAATGCGTTGTTACCACACCAAATGAGTGCCTTCTACAAAGCTCCTCCATGATAACTTCTGCAAAAGCGCCTCCCAGACTTGGGTCGCTCCCACTCCCTAACTCATCAATAAAAAACAAAGTTCTTCCATTGGCAATTTCAATGAAATATTTCATATGAGTAAGGTGACTAGAATATGTACTCAACTCAAATTCGATGCTTTGAGTATCACCAATATGTATGAATAATTGTTTAAAAATACCCATCGTAGACAAAGCACTTACAGGTACCAGCAACCCGCTTTGCAGCATCAATTGGTTAAGACCAAGGGTTTTCATGGTAACTGTTTTACCACCAGCGTTTGGTCCGCTTATAACCAATATCCTACTTTTCTCATCGAGTGTAATGGAAACAGGAATCGTTTTTTTACCTGAAGTTTTATGATATAGATATAATAATGGATGATACGCTTCTATTAGATGAATATGAGCTTTGTCTACCAAATTGGGTAGTTGACCATTCATATCTAAAGCCAATTTAGCCTTGGCTTTAATAAAATCATATTCACCAGCTACCTCAAGATAATTGGTTAGTAAAGGTGCATAAACAGACATTTTTGCTGTTAAAGCCCGAAGGATCCGATGTATTTCTCTGGTTTCTTCGTGTTCTAAATTAAAGACATCGTTATTGAGTTCTATGGTTTCTTCGGGTTCAATGAAAGCGGTTTTTCTACTGTCGCTTTCACCATGCAATATTCCTTTTACCTGACGTTTGTGTTCAGAAAAAACTGCTACTACCCTTCTTCCATTACTAAAGCTTTCGTCTATATCTGCTGAGTAACCCGCTTTTGCTAATTTACTGATTACTTTATCGAACATGCGTCTGAGTTCATTCCTTTTTCGGTATAAACTCATTCTAATTTTCTGAAGGTCTTCAGAAGCATTATCCTTTACAGTTCCATTCTCATCTAATATTTCATCTATATTTTCTATGATCTGTTTCTCGAAATAGGTTCCTTCAATTACTTTTGCTAATCCAGCAAAAGCTAGCCTTCGTTCATTATCAAACCACCTGAAAATGGACCCTGTATTCTCTGTAAGCCTTCGTATGGGCATCCATTGTTCGCCACCCAGTAAAGCACCCGGAATGCTTAAAAGCTTAATATCTTTTGATAAGTTTTGAGAAAAATCATTTGGAAAATACTGTTGAGAAAGCGTAATATTCTTGTATTCATCGGCCTGCTTTAGCTCTAACTCGATGTATTCTTTTTTGGTGTGAATCCGAAGGTTATCGGCTTTATTTTTGGCGTATTCTGTAGCACAATGAGCATTCAACAAAGCTTTCACTTTATCAAACTCTAATTGTACTGCGGCAGACTCAGGATATAATCGCATGTAGTTAAAAACTAAAAATTGCCACAAATGTAAGTAAGAACAAAGTGGTTTTAATCGAATAAAAAGATTCCTTTTAGAAAAGTAACCATCGATATTCTAATAATAAATGAATCTGTGATAAATTATTTGGGAAATAACTGTATTAAGGCATAAACGCAGAATACTATTTGCAAAAACAATTGAGATATCAATAAAACATAAGTATAATAAGTGGCCTCCATCCATTGGCGCTCAAAGGGCAAACCCCAGAATGAACCATTTTCAACAACATTTGTTGAAATATTTAGTTCATAAGTAAATTGTACAGAAATTAATAAAGCAATTGACAATAAAATATGAAACAATTCTAGTGTTTTATTTCCAGCCTGTTGTTGTTTTAAAAATAAATGAAGTACGAATGGAATAATTAACATTGTCCATGAAAAAAAAGAAACATTACCAAAAGAAAATGAAAAATAAGTATCCGTGTATTTAGTATTTAAATCGGCAGATTTTATGAGCAAATTTGCTAGGATTAAAATAATAGCTGGAACTATCATTAATAAAATTTCCAGACGATCATTTACCTGCTTTTTATCTCTTAATTGTAATATCATATACTATTAGGGCGGACGTTAACGTAAAAATAAGCATTCTAGTATACACATCGCAAAAAAAGCACCTCCCAAATGTTTGTAAAAAAATGTTATTCTTAATTAACCTATTTTTTCAGTTTCGTATATTGTAGAATGAAATATATATTAAATGGCATTATTGCACTTAACTTATTGATTATCACAGCATTCACAAGCTGTTCTCAAACACCCAAAACATTAGCAAAAATGAATACAGCAACCATACCAAAAGGAATACATACAGACACAGCAACATTTGGCGAAGGATGTTTTTGGTGCACCGAGGCCTATTTTCAACGTTTGAAAGGTGTATACAAAGTAATTAGTGGGTATGGCGGTGGGCAT